>JBAQHC010000759.1:0-2050 GCA_049288095.1 Alphaproteobacteria bacterium
GCTCCCCGCCCCGCGGTTGGCGTCGTGGGCGGCCTCGTCGCCGTCGAGGCTGGTGAAAATCTGGCTGGCATGCTTGAGCGACTCGATGAACTTCGGCACCAGGAACCCGTTGGTGTTGACGTCGCACAGCACGCCCTTGGCCACGATGTGGTCCAGGAGCTGGGGAAAGTCCTCCCGCAGCAGCGGCTCGCCGCCCATGAGGTTGAACATCCGGCAGCCCAGGTCGTACAGCTCGTCGATCACGCGGCACCACTGGGCCGTGGTCAGCTCGTCGGCGGCGGGGATGGTGTCGTCGCGGTAGCAGTAGTTGCACCGGCCGTTGCACCGCGTCGTGATGAACAGGTCGCTGACCACCGGCACCACCCGCCCGCCGCGGGCGGCGCGGACCATGCCAGCGTACACGCGCCATCGCTGCCGCAGCAGCCGGAATTTCGAACCGATGCTCATGCGATCTTTCGTGAGGCGCCGCGGCGGGTGCGTTTGGTTCGCTTCTTGTGCAAGAACACCCGCTCGTACAGCGGCAGCAGCTTGCGGGCCGCACCCGTCGGGATCATCGCCGAGGCCAGCAACATGCTCGTCCGCAGCCCGCTGACGTCCGGCAGCGTGCACGGGCGGCACAGCGGCAGCGCCGCGTAGTCCCGCCGGTGCAGCGAGCGCCGGATGCTTTCAATAGCCGGCGAGTTCCAGATTTCCCGGACGCTTTGCGTCGTCAGGTCGCCCAGGATTTCCCGTCCGTCGTAGTCCACGCAGCACAGGCCCACGCGCCCGTCCTGATACACGAACATGAAGTTCCACGGGAAAAAGCACCGCCGGCGGGGTCCCGATCCTTCGGTGCTGGGGGCGGGAAAGCTGTCGTAGAATGGTTTGACGCGAATCTGGCTGACCTCAGCCAGTTCGGCCGGCGAGAACAGCCGGCGGAAGTCGCCGGCGTCTTCGTCGGCCGGGTCGGTCAGGACAATCTGGATCACTACGTGCATCTTGGAGCCCATCTGCCGTTTGAGTTGAAGGAACGTGCGGATGTTCTGGATCACCGTCTCGAAGCGTCCCTTGACTCGGATGCGCTCGTACTGCTCCTGGGTGTGCCCGTCGAAGGCGAACGTCAGGGATTGTAGCTTGGAGCCCAGCAGCCGGCGCGACCAGGGGGCGTCCATCAGCATGGCGTTGGTGGACAAGTACGTGTACAGCCCGGCCGCGTGGGCGTAGTCGATCATCTCGTCGAGCTGCGGGTGGATGAGCGACTCGCCGATCCCGTAGAGGTAGATGAAGTCCGCATGGCGCTTCACCCGATCGACGCAGCGGCGGAAGCTCTCCAGAGGCATCAGGCCCTTGGGGCGCGTCATGGAGCGGTGGGGGCAGATCGTGCACGCCAGATTGCAGTGGTTCGTCACCTCGACGGCCACCTGCGAGGGATAGATGTCGAACAGGTGACGCCCCGTCGCGACGTTGGCGAAGATCTTCAGCTTGTTGAGTATTTTTTGCATCTGCATCAATGCAGGGTCGGCTCACGGGGCAGAGATGGGGGTCGCCGGAACATATCGCCCGGGGTGGACATAGTCGGCGGCCCGGCCGTCCAAGAGGCTTTCGGCCGCCTCCAACACCTGCGTGACAGGGATGTCTTTCATGCAGAGGTTATCCCGGCAGCCTTTGAAGTCCTTGTTGGCGAACACGTTCATGCACGGGGAGCAGTATCGCGACGCATAGAGGACGATGGCGTCATGTTTCAGCGGCCGATAAAGCAGGGGGGTTTCCGGTCCGAACAGCGCGACGGTGGGCGTCTTGTAACCGTCGGCGAAGTGCACCGGTCCGCTGTCGTTGCTGACCAGCAGGGCCGCGTGCTCCAGCAGCCCCAGAAGCCCGCGCATGGACGTCTTTCCGGCCAGGTTCACCACGCCGTCGTCGGTTGCCAGCGCGGCGTGCAGCGATCCGACGTATGCGGCGTCGCCCGCCCCGCCGATCAGGACCACCTTGACCTGCGGGTGCTTGGCGCGGAAGGCCCGGATGAACTGCTCGAACTGTTCCACCGGCCAGCGCCGATGGAGGAACAGTCCGC
>JBAQHC010000760.1:0-1989 GCA_049288095.1 Alphaproteobacteria bacterium
ACGCCTGAGAACGTCGTCGCGCCGCCGGTCGTGAGGGTCGCCGCGGCGAGGCCCGCGTTGGTCACCGTGCCGGCGCCGGCCAGCGAGCTGATGGTCTGATTTGAGCCGCCGAGATCCAGGAATGCGCCGCTAGCGACCGTGTGTGCGCTCCCCGAGGAGAAAGCGTTGTCCGCGCCGCCCTGCAGCGTCCCGACGTTGACGGCGGTCGCACCCGTGTAGGTGTTGGCGCCCGACAGCGTGAATGTGCCGGTTCCGCTCTTGGTCAGAGTGGTCAATCCTGTCCCCGCGCCATTCTGGATCGCGCCGGAGAACGCCGTCGAGGTATTGTCGCCGCCGGCTGTGAGGGTCCTGGTGGTGGCGCCGCCGTTGGTCACCGTCCCTGCGCCGGCCAGCGAGCCGATGACTTGGTTGAAGTTGTTGAGGCCCAGGGTGGCGCCGAAGGCGACCGTGAAGGCGCTGTTCTGCGCAAAAGCATTTGTCGCTCCACCCAGCAGCGTGCCGGCGCTGACAGTCGTCGCGCCGGTGTAGGTATTGGCGCCCGACAGCGTCAGCGTGCCGGTGCCGATCTTGGTCAGGCCGGTCGCGCTCACTTCGTTCTGGATGATGCCCGAGAACAAGGTGCTCGTGTTGGCGGCGCCGGTGGTGAGGGTCGCGGCACCGGCACCCGCGTTGGTCACCCTGCCGGCGCCGGCGAGCGAGCCGATGCTCTGATTGAAGCCGAAGATATCCAGGAATGCGCCGGTAGCGACCGTGTTGGCGCTCGCCGACGAGAAGGCATTCTCCACTCCGCCCTGCAGGCTGCTGCCGGCGGTGCTGACCGTGGTGGCGCCCGAGTAGGTGCTGTTCCCCGTCAGCGTCAGCGTTCCCGCCCCGCTCTTGGTCACCGACCCCGAGCCGCTGATGTCCCCCCCATAGGTCAGCGTGCCGGTGCGATTGAACACCAGCGCGCTGTTGTCGACGATGTCGCCGGCGATCGAGCCGATGGCACCGCCAGCGCCGACCTGCAGCGTTCCCGCGCTGATCGTCGTGCCGCCCGTGAAGGTATTGGCCCCCGTCAGCGTCAGTGTGTTGGCACCAATCTTGGTAAGCGATCCGCTGCCGGTGACCGCGCCGGCATAGGTCTGCGCGTTGCTGCGGTTGAACACGAGCACACCATTATCCACGATGTTGCCGGCGACGCTGCCCGTGGCGCCGCCGTTGCCGATCTGCAGCGTCCCCGCGCTGATCGTCGTCGCACCCGTGTAGGTGTTGGCCCCGGTGAAGGTCGTTGTTCCACCGCCGGCTTGAGTTACGGTGCCGACACCGCTGATGACGCCGCCATAGGTCAGCGCATCGCCGCGATTGAAGATGAGCACACCGTTATCGACGACGCTGCCGGCAATGCTGCCGGTGGTACCGCCATTGCCGATCTGCACAGCACCGGCGCTGACCGTCGTCGTCCCCGCGTAGGTATTGTTGCCGGTCAGCGTCAGCGTGTTGGCGCCGCTTTTGGTCAACGCACCCGAACCGCTAATGGTGCCACCGTTGGTGACGTCATCGCTGCGATTGATGGCGAGAATGGCGTTGTCGACAATGTTGCCGGTGACGCTGCCTGATGTCCCGCCGTTGCCGAGCTGCAGCGTGCCCGTGCTGATCGTCGTGCCGCCCGCGAAGGTGTTGTCACCCGTCAGCGTCAACGTGCCCGCACCGGTCTTGGTCACCGACCCGGAGCCGCTGATGATTCCTGCATAGTTCGGCAGGCCGGTGCGGTTGAACACCAGTGCACCGTTGTCGACGATGCTGAGGCCGGCGATGCTGCCCGTGGCGCCGCCGTTGCCGACCTGCAGCGTCCCGGCGCTGATCGTCGTTGCCCCGGTATAGGTATTGTCGCCCGACAGCGTCAGCGTGTTGGTCCCAGCTTGGGTCAGTGTGCCGGTGCCACTGACCACGCCGCCGTAGGTCACCGCAGCACCGGTGCGGTTGAAGACGAGTGCGCTGTTGTCGACGATG
>JBAQHC010000761.1:0-1506 GCA_049288095.1 Alphaproteobacteria bacterium
CGCAGCAAGATTGCCAAGATCCAGAACGACGTGCGGCGCAAGCACTGGGAAATTATGGGCAAGATGCAGGATGAGCAAGCGCTGATGAACGAGCAGTACTACTCGGACCAACGCGATGACGCGGCGCTCAGCAAGAGCTACCGGAAGATGGCAGACCTGCGGCAGCAGATGTTTGACCTGTCGCTCAGCGCCCAGAAGCAGATCGATGCGGTACTCACCAAGGAGCAGCGCGATAAAATGAAACGCGGTTGATATCGGACGTAGGAATATTCACAAGTACGGCTGGGCAAGCGCCGCGACGAAACTGTATCGCGTTCGTTCCGCTAACAACTAAAATGAAATCGTGGCGCCCAACCTGTAGTTCCGCCACTTATAAGGAGTCGATTCATGTACGGATTCAGTACTCAGCTAAAGATACCGTTCGATACCGCCGTCGCGAAAGTCACCGAGGCCCTGAAAAAGGAAGGATTCGGCGTGCTCACCGATATCGATGTCAAGGCGACGCTGAAAGCCAAGCTTAATATCGAACGCCGGCCGTATCGCATACTCGGCGCATGCAACCCCCCGCTCGCACACCGCGCGATCGAGGCTGACCCCGACATCGGGTTGCTGCTGCCGTGCAACGTGGTCGTCCGCGAAGAAGCCGATGGAACCATAACGGTTGCGTTCATGGACTCCGAGGCCGTGTTGCAGTTGGTCGACAAACCGGAAGTGCACGCCCTTGGCAAGGAAGTACGGGCACTTCTGCAGCGGGTTTGCGCGAGCCTCACGGCGTGACGCCGGGACCAGACGCGGGCGCACGGCATTAAGGGACGCTAGACACCGTGACGAAAAGGAGAGACGGCGCATGAAGAACGACCAACCGCCTGCTTCAACCGCAGCGCCGACCGAGTTGCTTGTGCCGGGCGCAGCGCCGGCTGTGGAGGTGAACATCACCGCCGATCTGGCGTCGGTGGACGTGATGCATCATGGCCGGAAGGTCACGATCATGCGCAATCAGAATCAGAGCAACGCTGTCAATCCGGATTATGCCAAGACTTCGCGCAAATGCCCACCATTCTGCATTCAGCCTAGCGAGCTGGCGCCTGGCGTGAAAACCATAGCTGAACTCGAGGTGTTGCACATTCTCAAGAAAATAAGCGACGGCGATACGTCCATGATGGTGATCGACTCGCGTACGCCGGCCTGGGTGGAAAAGGGCATCATCCCCGGGACGGTGAACATCCCGTGGGACACACTTAACATCGGCAAGTCGGAGCCGGCCGCCGTGCAAGAAATTCTGGAAAACCAATTGGGCGCCAAGCGGCGGGATGACTTCTGGAACTTCGACAATGTCAAGACGCTGGTGCTGTTCTGCAATGGCCCTTGGTGCGGACAGTCATCGACCACGATCAAGGACCTGCTAAAAATCGGCTATCCGGCGCACAAAATCCTCTGGTATCGCGGCGGTATGCAGGATTGGGAAAGCCTCGGGCTGACCACCCTCAAGCCATCGGGCAAATAAAC
>JBAQHC010000762.1:0-1653 GCA_049288095.1 Alphaproteobacteria bacterium
GCTGGGCACGGCGGCGTTGGCTGCGGTGGCGATTGCTACGCCGGCCGCGGCAGCGGACGGCGTCAAGCTCAGCCTGGGCGGCTTCTTCACCGGCGTTGGCGGCTGGGAAAGCTCGGATGCGCCGGGGCATCATGATGGCGGCCTAGCCGGCAATGGCGGCGTGAGCTTCAACGGCGGCACAACTCTCGACAACGGCGTCGAGGTTGGTTTCACGGCGCAATTCGTGGCGCTGAATACCTGCAGCTTTGTGGGCACCGACCACGCCAATTCCGCGGCCTGCGTCGAAGGCGGTGTGAACCGGGCTTATGTTGACTTCGCGACAGGTCTCGGCCGGCTGCAGCTTGGCCAAAACCGCGGCGTATCGAGCCAGCTCGGCTTGACGACTCCCTCGGTTATTCAGGGCATTTCGTCGGATTATGCGGTGGTCGATCCTTTGGCGATCTCGACCGTCTCCACCATGCTTGATGATTCTGGCCGCGGGCCCAAGATCGCTTATTTCACGCCGCGCGTCTTCGGCGTTCAGGCGGGCGTTTCCTACCTTTGGGATCCCTCGCGCAACGGACCGCTGGTGACCTTGGTATCCGATCCGATGCATCCGAATGCTGCGGGGCGCACCGCATTTGCCGCCGCGGTCAATTTCGAACGTGATATCAGCGACGTCGTCTTGCGGGGCGCGCTGGCTTATTACAGCGACAACCGCATCGGCGGCGCGCCCGACCCTGCCGGCTACAATGTCGGCGTACAGGTGGGCTTTAAAGGCTTCACTTTCGGCGGCAACTACACGCGCGGCGACAACATTGATCACCGCACGACTTATCTCGATCAAAGCCAGACGAATATCTGGTCGGCGGGCATGACCTATGGCACGGGGCCGTGGGCGTTCGGGTTGAACTACGCCGATGGCGAGGACAAGGTGCCGGGCGCTGGCGGCGACTTCAAATCGCTCGTTGGCGCTCTCTCCTATGAGCTGAACTCCCATGTGAAGCTCGGGCTCGGCTACCAACATGATGATGCCAGCCCGAACACTACCTCGGGCGCCAGCGGTGATGCGCTCTTCATGGAGACGGGCCTCAAATTTTGAGGCGAGTCGCGACTGGATTACAAATTATCCGTAGACGGAATAAGCGCACCAATTGCGCCCAAGCCTATCGCGCCTGAGCCAAGAAGGCGTGAGGCATTGGCGGTCTTCAGGCCGCCGAGCGCGATGACTGGAAGGCCCAAAGCGCGCGTCAATGCTGAAAAGCGCACAGGCCCTAGACCTTGTGCGCTTTCATGGCTTTGCGTTGCAAACACAGGCCCCGCGAAAATTGCAGTTACGCCAATGGCTTGAGCCCAATTTGCCTCGATCGTCGAATGCGCGGAAGCAGTGACGATACCGAAAGGCAGCGGGCCGGCTCGGCGGCGAAGCGACCAGCGCGGAAAGTGCACACCGTGCGCCTTGATTTCGGCCGCTAAAGCGGGGTCGGCGCCGATCAGCAGAGTTAGATTTCGCTCGCATGCGATCGCCGCCAGCCCGAGCGCAAGCGCATTGCGGTTGGGTGCGCGGTAGTGGCGCAAAACGACGCCGGTCCCGGACGGCAGATGGCGCGCCACCCCAAGCGGATCAGGCGTGCGCGCTTCATCGGTCAGGAACCAAAGGGAGGGGAGAGGCGA
>JBAQHC010000763.1:0-4256 GCA_049288095.1 Alphaproteobacteria bacterium
GTCATGAACAGCACATTGGCGTCGAGCGGCAGACTCGCCATGTAAGAAACCGCGCGACCGACATTGTCGAGATCCATCACCGGCTCGGGGCGAATTTCACCTGACGCCTGCGGGACGCCCTCTTTGATGCGCGATGCCATTTCGCTCGCGGCATTGCCGATATCGATCTGGCCGACGGCGATATCGTACTTTCGTCCATCGAGCGAAGCCGTCTTGGTGATACCGGTGATCGCATGTTTCGTTGCGCTGTAGGCAATCGAGTTAGGGCGTGGCGCATGCGCGGAGATCGAGCCATTGTTGATGATGCGCCCGCCGCGCGGTGATTGGCTCTTCATCAGCTTGAACGCTTCCTGAGTGCAGAGAAATACGCCGGTCAAATTCGTAGCGACGACTTTCATCCAAGCGTCATAAGGCAGATCTTCAAGCAGCGCGAAGGGCCCGCCCGTTCCGGCATTGTTGAAGAGGACATCGAGGCGTCCGAATGCGACTTTGGTCTGCGCAAACAGCGCTGCGACGGATTCCGGATTGCCGACATCGGTTGGCACGACGAGCGTCTCGGCGCCCTTGGCGACGACGTCCTTCGCCGCGGCATCGAGCGGCTCACGCCGGCGCCCGGCCAGCACAATCGAATAGCCGTCACCAGCCAGCGCAAGCGCCGCAGATTTGCCGATGCCCGTGCCGGCGCCGGTGATGAGCGCGACTTTGCGCGTGGTCATTGCAATCTCCACATGAGAGCGACCTGAGCGATCGCTGGATTGAGTTTAGTGCACCGAGCCGCTTGGCGCGTCCGTTGCGTTGCGGTCCTCATCGCCACTGTCCTCGCCCGGGCGCGCTTCGCGTTCGCGCATGAAACGCGCGGCCAAACGCTCAAAGCGCTGCAGAGCCTTGTCGAGCGTGGCCATGGTTTTCGCTTGATCGGCTTCATCATTGAGCCATGTGCGAAACACGCGCGCATAAAGCGGTACGAGCGCTGTTGCACCTAAGAGCAAGGTGAGCGTGTCATTTGCAAAACCCGATGCTTCCAGCACGCGCTCGATCGAGCGCCGCGTGCGCCGCGCCGTGTGCGCAAGCGCAATGAGATCGCGCCGATCGTCGAAATAGATCACGCGCAGCGCATCGCGGTCCTTCAGCATCGCATCGAACCGGCGCATGAACCCATCGAACGCAATATCGCGCCAAGTGTCGTCATCGCTCTCTTGCGCCATTTGCTCGACAGCCTTCGCATCGATGCCCTCGATGTAAGCATCGAGCAGGCTCATGCGGTCCGGCGCCACTTTGTAAGCTTCCCCAACGCTCAAGCCGGCCGACTTGGCGACATGGGCGATGCTGAGCCCGCGCCACCCGTCGCGGATCGCGGCATCGAAACCGGCTTTGATGAGCTTGGTGCGTGGGTCTGCGGGCTTCGCGCGCTTGGCCATGGAGTCTCCGAGTGTTGCCAGCGTGAGAATGCTACAGAAGCCGGCGTAAATTATCTCGTCAGACCCTGACACGGTCCCCCTCCCTCTGGGAGGGGCTAGGGGAGGGATAGCCAAGAGCGACGCGGTTACGGCTCGAAGCCCTCCCCGAGTGCTTCGCACTCTGCCCCTCCCAGAGGGAGGGGGCACGGCGGGCAACGTGATCGACTTGAGCTTCAGCCCTTGCCAAGCTCTTTGGCACGCTTGAGGGCTGCTTCGGCGGCCTTGCGCATGAGCGGCGTCAAGCCCGCCTCCCCCATCAGGACCTTGAGAGCCGCCTCCGTCGTTCCGCCCGGGCTTGTTACGGCCTGGCGAAGCGCCGCCGGCGAGTCCGCGCTGGTTTTGAGAAGAGCTGCCGCGCCGATGATGGTCTCGCGCGCAAGACTCTCGGCCGCTTCCTTTGGCAAGCCGATCGCGAGCCCCGCCGCGGCAAGCGCTTCCACGAGATTGAACACATAGGCCGGCCCCGAGCCCGAGATCGCCGTGACGGCATCGATGAGGCCTTCGTCATCGAGCCACACAACTTTGCCGACCGCCCCGAGCAATGCATCGGCTTGCGCTTTGAGCGCGGCATCGACACCCGGCCCCGCAACGACCGCCGTAACCCCTGCGCCCACCGAGGCGGGCAAATTCGGCATTGAGCGAATAACCACTGGCGCGTCACCCAGCGCTGAGCTGATCGATGCGATCGTCTTGCCTGCCGCGATCGAAAGAAACGCCGCACCCGACTCGGTAAGCGGCTTGAGCTCACGGAGCGCGGCATCGAGCACTTGCGGCTTCACCGCGAGCACAACCAGCTTCGGCCGCAACGCATCAATGGTTGAAGCGGCCACGAGCTTGGCCAGACCTTCATTTATCCGTTTACGGAGCGATTCGGGCGGCGAAGGTTCGACGACCTCGGCTGGAGAGGATTTGCTGACAAGCCCGGCTTTGATCCAGCCTTCGAGAAGCGCCGAGCCCATCCGCCCGGCTCCGACGAGCACAAGCTCGCGGCGAGCGACAGGACTCCGGCTCATCAGGCCTGACCGGCAGTCTCGAACATGGCGGCAGCGACGGCTTCGGTGGCAGTCTTGCCGCCCCAGATCACGAATTGAAACGCCGGGAAATAGCGTTCGCAGCCATCGACCGGCAGCTGCAACAGCGCATGCGCTTGCTCGGGTGTCAGCTCCGCCTCGCCTTGCAGCATGACGCCGTGGCGAAAGATCAGCATGCCGTCTTCCGACCACATGTCGAAATGGCCCGCCCACAGCTGCTCATTGATCAGTGCCAGGAGCTTTATGATTTCCTCGCGCTTCTCGCGCGGCACTTTCACATCGAAGGTGCAAGCGACGTGCATCGACTCGAGCGCTTCATGCCAGCTGTAAGATAGATGGTAATTGCACCAGTGGCCCTGCACCTGGACATTGAGCTCATCATCCGCCGGCCGCTCATATGACCAGTCTTGCTCCGAGAGAATTGCCTCGATCATGTCGAGCGGATTGACCGAATCCTCGAACCGCGGGGCCTCGATAAGTTCCATCTAAGTGCTTTGCTCCCTTGGGATTTGCCGCGAAGCAATGGCGAACCGCATCACGGTGCCTGATCCGCCCCCCACACGCAAGGCGCAGATGCGCGCGTCTTATGTGGAGGACTCAAGGCGCGGCTGTAGAGAGCGGGGAATTATTCCGCCTTCGGCCTATCGCCGCCTGGAGCGCCACTGACGCCCGCGATGGATTCGAGTCGCTTCTCAAGCGAGGCGAGCCTCTCATCGATCGCATCGAGGCGCGCAAGCGCCTGGCGCGCCAATTCCTTAGCGACCTCAACCTCCTCGCGGGAGGCCAGCGCAAGGTCGCCGGCGATGCGCTCGCCCTGTTGCCGCAGGAGAAGCGAAACCTCGTCCCGTGCGCCCTTGGCGGCCCCCATGGCATTGGTGAGCAGCGCCGCCAGCTCGTCGAACACGCGATTGTTGGTTTGCATGCCGCTAGAATAAACGCACGAGATTGTGACCGCCAGGGTGGTAGTGCCGCGGCGCCTTGACTTCGTTCGGCCCGCCCGCCCAGGCTCGCCGCAGCCAGAGGACGCCTCGCATGCCAGCACACGGAATCCCGTTCCCCGATATCGACCCGGTGCTCATCCACATTGGGCCGCTCGCGATCCGCTGGTACGCCCTCGCCTATATCTCCGGCTTCATCCTCGGCTGGCTCTACCTACGCTATCTCGTCTCGAATACGCGGCTGTGGTGGAAGGACGGGGGCCCACGCATCGCAACGCCGCTACAGGTCGACGATATCCTCACCTGGACGATTCTCGGCGTTTTGCTCGGCGGCCGCATCGGCTGGGCGGTGTTCTATTACATGGCGCTTCATTTTCAGGACTTCCTGCGCGATCCGCTCGAAGTCTTCTATGTCTGGCATGGCGGCATGAATTTTCATGGCGGTCTGATCGGCGTCATCCTCGCGATCATCCTGTTTTGCCGCAATCAGAAGCTCGACATCGTACGCATCGGCGACGGCATCGCGTGCAGCGTGCCGTTCGGCCTGTGTTTCGGCCGCATCGCGAATTTCATCAACGGCGAAATTTTGGGAAAGGTCACGACTGTTCCTTGGGGCGTGATTTTCTGCAACGAGCGCATTAGAGCCGCCAACGGCGGAATTTGTCCTGCTGGAACAACGCCGCGGCATCCTGCGCAGCTTTACGAAGCCTTTCTTGAAGGCGTCGTGTTGTTCTTGATTCTTTACGTGCTCGCGCACGCCTTCAAGATTTTGCGGCGGCCGGGATTTGCCACCGGCGTGGTTCTCATTCTCTATTCCGCCGCGCGCATTT
>JBAQHC010000764.1:0-3419 GCA_049288095.1 Alphaproteobacteria bacterium
AGAAAGGCGTCGACACACGAATTGCGTCTGACATTACGGCCGACATCGCTCTGTTTTCGCTATTCGATAAGCTTCCCTCGTTCAGTCCGTACCTCATGAGGGATATTTTGGAGCGCGCCGGCGTGACGATCCCTGAGGGCTATTTCAGCCTGCCTCAGCGGGAAGCCGGTATGATTAAGGCGCGGGTGAGAACACGCATGCGCCCTCTTGTGGCGACGGCCTTCGGTGATGAGAATTCGGTTGGCGACGCCTCGATCGAAAGCCTTGTCGATAAACTATGGGAGCTCAAGGATCTTCAGGGATTGGCCCCGCTGATCGCCGCCTTTCGTATTACGATGGAGGAAGCCCCCGAGACTTTCTATTGTTGGCTCGGCATAACCTTTTTCGAAAACGAATATCTCAGGCTGCAGCCGGAACTTAAGAAGATGGCGACATGGTTGAGCGCGAACTCCTCACCGCGTGATCCAATGCCGAGAGAAACGCTGGCCGAGTACAAGCAGCTGATCTTGCGCGCGCGCCAGTTGCTGCAGCAGAACTGGAAAGGCGCGCTCGATATTCTCAACGAGTACTCGCAGAGCTACGAAATGCTGATCGCGGCGAGCGGATCAGCGCAACGCTTCATCGAGTTTCTTCGTCATTCGAAAAACCACTTTTGGACTCTCGGCGGCTCGCTCGGCAGGTTGGAGCAATCTGTCGAGATCTGGAACTATGTGTGCGCGAAGGTTGATTACAAGCCGCTCAATTATGAGCAAGGCCGCGAGCTATTCGCCGCGCTTAATGTGGTCAATGTTGGGGCCTCCGACCAACCTGCCGACCTAGCCGCAGGTACTGGCTAAGATTTCCTTCTGGTTGGGGCTGAGCCTCAATGCCCGAAGGGATGTTTTGTGTGACTTCCGGAATGGTCGCAGACAAGGGCGAGATGAGCAGCCGGCTCGGACACGTCTATTGGCTCGGAGGCGGCAGCGGCGCGGGCAAGTCGACGATTGCTCGGCGGCTCGCGGATAGGCACAGGCTGCGCATCTATTCGACCGATGATGTGATGCCGGATCACGGCAATCGATATAGCCCAGAGGACTCGCCGTTTCTCGAAGCCTTCAAGAAGATGGATATGGACGAGCGCTGGGTCAATCGCTCACCGAAAGTCATGCTTGAGACCTTTCACTGGTTTCGAGGCGAGGCCTTCAACCTGATAGTTGAGGATCTGCTGAAATTGCCGCCGGAACAGCCCGTCATCGTGGAGGGCTTCAGGTTGCTACCGCGCCTCGTCGAGCCGCTACTCGAAACGAAGAGCCAGGCCGTCTGGCTCATTCCGACGCCGGAGTTTCGCCTCGCAGCATTCACAAGTCGTGGGACATTGCGGAGCATTGCTGAAAAAACAAGCAATCCGGATCGCGCATTAAGCAATCTGCTTGCGCGTGATGAAATGTTCACCAACCAAATTGAGAACGAGGTGAAAGAAAGAGGTCTAGCCGCGATTGGGGTCAACTTGCCGATTTCCGAGAGCGAACTCACTCATCGCGTTGCTGCGCAAATCGGGCTCGAGTGACTTCTGAATTCGCGGCGATGCAATAGAGCAAGCGCACAATATGGCTGCGCCGCAAAGCATTGTTGGGGGGTTCCCTCGCCGTACGACTCCAAATGACCTAGATTAGAATTAGCGAGATTCGCCTTTGATTTGAGTCAAGCGCGTAAAAGGGCGCTCGCCTCACACTACCGTCAAAAAACAATTCGATAATGACGGGCACAAAGAAGCATCGGAGGATAGCCATGCATTTTCATGAAGCACCACCTGCCAGTGACGCAATCGGATCAGTGCGCAAGATGAACGTGCAATCATACGTGTCGCTTGTTCTGTTCGTTGCGGTGCTCGCAGGTTTCCTGGGCATCGTTACCCATGTGATCGATGCAACAGCCCTGTTTGTCGCAATTCGCGACTTCATCGGCCTCGTCGCGGGACTCCTGGGAAAGCTAGTCGGCAAGTAAACGCTCGAGTTATTAGTATTGGCGTTGTAGGAACGGGAAGCGAAGTTTCGCTTCCCGTTTCGCCTTTCATATGTGGAGGAGATTGATGCTTGTCGTAACGACCAATGATTTGCCGGGCTATCGTGTCGTCAAGCATATCGGCTTGGTCCGTGGGCTGACAGTTAGATCCCGCAGTGTGATCGGCAATGTCGGCGCCGCTTTGCAAATGCTGATCGGCGGCAATATCACGATTTTCAGCAAGCTCGCCGAGACCGCACGCCAAGAAGCGCACGATCTGCTCGTCAGGCACGCGCAAGAGCTCGGCGCGAATGCCGTGCTGGCCATGCGCTACGACGCTAACGAAATCACGGACGGCGTTACCGAAGTGCTGGCTTACGGCACGGCCGTCATCGTCGAAGAGGCGCGATGAGCCTCGCGCCGCTTAAGAGGCCGGATGGGCCGCCACGATATATTCGTGAACGATCGGGCAGGCCTTGTAAGCGATCAAACCGCCGCCCGCGATAATTACAACCAGCGCTAAAGAGCCGAATAAAGAACGCATCGAAATCCCCCATGATCAGATGCCGGGACCGATAGTATCGACTCCTAAGCAATTTGGCGAGCCTAGTGGCGTCAGTCGTCCAGCGGCGAGGAGGCGAACGCGTTGGCAAGGCCGGAGGAGCGCAGCACTGACTGATAAAGGTCGAGCACGCCGAGCAGCACGCCGACCAACACGGGTCCTACCAAAATGCCGGCGGGGCCAAAGGCCGTCAGCCCTCCGAGCGTGCTGATGAAGACGAGAAATGTCGGAAGCGATGCGCCTCTGCCGACGATATAGACGCGCAGGAGATTGTCGGCGACTGCGATGACGACCGCACCCCAAAGAACCAGGCCGATGCCGGCGGTGATATCACCCGTGACGATGAGATAGGCGGCCGCCGGCAGCCACACGAGGCCGGATCCGAGTCCTGGGACGGTGGAGGCAAGCGCCGCCATCGTCCCCCAAAACCAGGGCTGGCCGATTCCGATGACCGCAAAAGCAAAACCAATGAGCATGCCCTGGGCCGAGCCCACGATCACGATGCTTTTGAGCGCGGCGGATGTGGTTGTGAGGGTTCGGTCGACGATTGCGCGCGCTTCTGAGGGTGCGACGGGTATGCGTTCAATCAGATGGTTTACGAGTGTCGGGCCGCGATGCAGGAAGTAGACGAACGCGAACAGCGTGACGAAGGTGTCGAGCAGGAAGAAGATCGTAAGATGCGTGATTGACGAGATCTGGCGCGAGAGAAATCCTGAAAGCGTTGTCACGATCTCTGCGACGTGCGATTTCACGGACGAGATTGCGGGTTGAAGCCAGGGCGCATTTGCGATCCAGTCTGGCATTTGCGCGAGCAAGGGTTCGGGATGCGCGATCGATTGCCGGACCCAGAACACCGTTCGCTCGCTGAGCTGAATCG
>JBAQHC010000765.1:0-5977 GCA_049288095.1 Alphaproteobacteria bacterium
AAATGCCGGTGCATTCGAGCGCAATGTCGACTCCCAGCTCCTTGTGCGGAAGCTTGGATGGGTCCCGCTCGGCGGTGACCTTGATCTTGTGGCCATCGACGATCATGAGATCGCCATCCACCTTCACTTCGCCCGGATAGCGCCCATGCACCGAGTCATAGCGCAAGAGATGCGCGTTGGTTTCAACCGGCCCGAGATCGTTCACGCCCACGACCACAATGTCGCTGCGCTTGGATTCGGTGATGGCTCTGAGCACAAGCCGGCCGATGCGGCCGAAGCCGTTGATTGCAACTTTGACTGCCATGGCATTCTCCCAATTTATTGCCCTCATGCTTCGACGGGCTCAGCATGAGGGTTAACTCATCAGCCTTCATCCTGAGCTTGTCGAAGGATGAGAGCCGAAGCGGCTCAGAGGCGTTCAATCGCCAATTGTGCGAGCCGCTCCGCGGTCAAACCAAACTCCTTATATAATGTTTCCTGCGGCGCTGAGGCGCCGAAATGGCTGAGACCCATCACCGCGCCCGAGTCGCCGACATATTTGTCCCAGCCCATAGGCACGCCGGCCTCGATCGCGATCTTCAAGAGATCGCGTGGCAGAATCTGGCTGCGATAGCTCGCGCTTTGTCTGTCGAACAAGGTGGTCGATGGCATCGAAACCACGGTCGTTGGAATACTCCGGCCCGCGAGGATTTGTTGCGCCTTGAGCGCGATTGCAACTTCCGAGCCGCTCGCGATGAGTACCAAACGGATGCGTCCCTGGCCTTGGCTGAGCACATAGCCGCCATTTGCGCAGCGATTATCCGCGGCAGGCGAAGTGCGCACGGGCGGCAGGTCCTGGCGGGTGAGCGCCATCAGGCTCGGGCCCGAGGTATTTTGCAACGCAAGCTCCCAACACTCGGCGGTCTCGACCGCATCGGCAGGGCGGAACACGGTTAGGTTCGGCATCGCGCGCAGCGCGGCGAGCTGCTCGATCGGCTGATGCGTCGGGCCGTCTTCGCCGACGCCGATCGAGTCATGCGTCATCACGAAGACGGTCTTGACGCCCATCAGCGCGGCAAGCCGGATCGATGGGCGGCAATAATCCGAGAACACCATGAAGGTGCCGGAATAGGGATAGATGCCGCCATGCAGCGCCATGCCGTTCATCGCTGCGGCCATCGCATGCTCGCGCACGCCGTAATGAATGTACCGGCCAGAATAGTCGCTCGCGTTCAGCGGTTTTTGCGATTTGGCTTTGGTGTTGTTCGAGCCCGATAAATCGGCCGAGCCGCCGATCGCTTCGGGCAAATGCTCGGCAATGATATCAAGCGCAAGGCCCGAGGCTTTGCGCGTTGCCATCGGCGTCGGCTTTTCCGCCATGGTTTTGATGTGTGCTTTAAGCGCCGGTAGAAGTGCCGCGGGCAGAATGCCCTTGGTGCGCCGCTCGAATTCCGGGCGTTTGTCCGACGCCTGCAATCGCTGCGCCCAGGCGCCGCGCGCGTCGCGTCCGCGTGCGCCGACCGCGCGCCACTTCGCGAGCAAGTCGTCGGGCATTTCGAACGGCGGCAGCGTCCAGCTGAGCGCCTCGCGCGTTGCCTTGATTTCATCGCCCGTGATCGCCGTGCCGTGCACGCCGCTCGTGCCTTGCGATTTCGGCGCGCCGAACCCGATGATGGTTTTGCACGCGATAAGGGTCGGGCGGTCGGAGTTTTGCGCGGCGTCGAGCGCAGCAGCGACGGCTTCGACATCGTGGCCGTCGATGCGCAGCGTGTTCCAGCCATAGGCGTCGAAGCGCTTCACTTGATCGACGGAATCGGTGAGCGACAATTTCCCGTCGATGGTGATGCCGTTGTCGTCGAATAAAACGATCAGCTTACGGAGCTTTAGATTGCCTGCGAGGGCGGCGGCTTCGTGGCTGATGCCTTCCATCAGATCGCCATCGGAAGCGAAGACATAAGTGTAATGATCGGCAAGCCCCTCGCCGAACACCGCGTTCAAATGCGCTTCGGCGATCGCCATGCCGACCGCATTGCCGAAGCCTTGGCCGAGGGGGCCGGTCGTCGTCTCGACACCCTTGGTATGGCCGTATTCGGGGTGGCCCGGCGTTTTGGAGCCCCATTGGCGGAAGCGTTTGATCTCCTCAATGGTCATATCCGGCGAGCCGGTGAAATAGAGGAGCGAATAAAGCAGCATCGAGCCGTGGCCGGCCGAGAGCACGACGCGGTCGCGGTCCGGCCAATCGGGCGCAGCGGCATCGAATTTCAGAAAGCGCGAATAAAGCGCGGTCGCGACATCGGCCATGCCCATCGGCATGCCCTGATGGCCCGATTTCGCTCTGTCGACCGCGTCGATCGTGAAAATGCGAATAGCATTAGCCATCGCGCGGAGGTCGCTCGGCTTCAAAACGTCATCAGGCATTGGCAGCGATCCGTTGTGCGGAACCCAATTTCCGCGGGAGTCCCGCGGCGGGCGAATGGGCCGGCACCGGCAGGCGGGGCGCACCATGCGAAGGGGGAACTCTAGAGTCAACAATTCTGGCGCCGCAGATGTGTGGATCGCTCAGCCACCGGCGAGGCGCTCGAACGCGGCGATGATGAGATCGTCGGGCACGAGGCTTGGCGTGAGGAAGCGCTGCAAGATAAGGCCGTCAACTAGAGCATCGGCGATGATCAGAAACTGTTCGAGCGGCATGCCGAGCTCGGCCTCGTTGAAGAAGGGCCGCATCCGGTCGGCCTGCTGCTTCACGAGCTGCACGTAGAACGCGTCGACTTGGGCGCGAAACTCCGGGTGGGTCTGCACATAGCGCTGATACTCGCTGGCCAGCACGCCACGTTGCTCGACAGTCGGCAGAAACTCGATGACGGCTTCCGCAAGGCGATGCAGTTGCTCCTTAAGGCTCGCACCGGCTTTGAGGACGGGCCGAACGCCCGCCATAGGGACTTTGAAGACCTCGAGGAACAGCTCTTCCTTGTTCTTGAAGTTGCCGTAGATGGCGCCCTTGGTCAGGCCCGCCTCGGCAGCGACATCATCGAGAGTCGCGGCGTAAAAGCCCTTGGCAGCAAAGACCTTGGCCGCGGCTTCAAGAAGACGCGCCCGGGTGCGCGCCCGCTTGCCGGTCTTCGGAGGTTCGGACGAATCAATCATAAGATAATTATACCATTGCGTATTTTATACTGATTGGTATAATCTGGCTCTTGAGTAAGTTCACCGGGGAGGCGGGTGGTGGTCAAGGTCGGTCGAATACTGGCTCTAGGGCTGGGCGGTCTCGTCCTGCTGGGATTGCTCTGCGCCGCGGGCGCCCTTAGCTACCGGGCTTATCGCCAGCACGAGCTGGCGCCGAACCTCGCCATCACCACGCCCAATGGCATCGATGAGCACATGCTCATCGATGCGGGTGGCATCAAGCAGTTCATCACCATCCGCGGCCAAGACCGGCACAACCCGATCATTCTGTTCGTCCATGGCGGGCCAGCGGAGACGCACTCTTATTTTCCCGAGATCTACCAGCCTTGGGAAAAGGACTTCACGATCGTGCAATGGGATCAGCGTGGGGCGGGGCGGACTTACGGCGCCAACGCGAAGCCGCCGGCCGATCTCAATCTCAAGCAGATGACGCGAGACGGCGTCGAGGTCGCGGCCTGGGTCACGCACCATCTCGCCCAGCCCAAAGTGATTCTCATCGGCCATTCCTGGGGTTCGATTTTGGGTGTGCATATGGTGCGCGCACAGCCCAGCCTCTTCTCGGCCTATGTGGGGACAGGGCAGGTTGAGAGTTGGAACACCACAGTTGCAGCGCAGTACGCTTACAGCGTCGAGCACGCGCAGGCACGCCATGACAATGCGGCCTTGGCAATCCTCAAAGAGATCGGCCCGCCGCCGTTCAAAGATCTTCAGACTTACATTCGGTTTCGCCAGGCGACCCGAAACGACATGGCTCCGTCGGACGCCGCATTCATCGCGCGCCTACGCGATCTCTTTCTTTACGCGCCGCGCACCTCGATCTTCGACTACTGGGATGCGCTGAATGGAGGGAAGGCAGCCAGCGCGCTAGGGCCGGATATGCTCGCCGAGGATTTGCCGGCGCTTGGCACCGATTTTCTGCTGCCGTTTTTCGTCATCCAGGGCGCAGATGATCACGTCACGCCCACGGTCGCAGCCAAGGCCTATTTCGAGCGCATCCAAGCACCGAGGAAAGGCTTCTTAGCTATTGAAAACGCTGGGCATTTCGCCGCGATGACAAAGCCGATTGAGTTTCTCGATGCGCTGAAAAAGACGGTGCTCCCGGCGATCGCGGGAGGAGGCGCCGGCGATTCGCTCGCGCGGCCTTAGTTCTTCATATCCGACTTGAGCGGCTTATCTCGCTCTTGAAATATGTGGGAATCGAAAACCGAGTCGGAACAAAGCTTTGTGCCCGCGCGCCGACTCATTATGTTAACGGCATGAGTCGAATCGAAGAAGCGATCGGGCAATTCGGCGCTGCGCTTGAGCGCCTCGAGCGGTCTATCCACGCGCGCAATCCTGGTGCGGTGCCTTTGCCGGCAATGTCCAACGAAGTTCGCGCCGAAGTCGAAAAGCTCAAGGCCGAGCGCACGATGCTTGCCGATGAGATCGAGACTTTGCGCAGCGAGAATGAGCGGCTCGCGAGCCTCACCGGCGAGGCTTCGCGCCAGCTCGAAACGGCGATTGAAGACATGCGCGTCGTACTCAAGCGGGCGAGCTGAGAGAGGTCATGCCTCAGGTGACAGTCACGATCAACGGCCGTAACTACACGGTCGCGTGCGGCGACGGTGAGGAAGCGCATCTCCTCGACCTCGCGAGCTATTACGACAAGCAAGTGCGGCTGTTGTCCGAAGATGTCGGCCAGGTTGGCGAGACGCGGCTTTTGCTGCTTGGTGGGCTCATGATCGCGGACCAGCTGTCCGACATGGTCGCCAAGCTCGATGACTTGAGAAGCGATCTCAACCGGATCAAGGGCGAGCGCACCACGCTCGAACACCGCGCGGTCAATGCCGAGAACCGGATCGCCGATTTGCTCGATGCCGCCTCGGCGCGGGTCGAGGAGATCGCCGAGCGCCTCAGCGCCGCTTAATCAGACTTGGCATTTCGTTTGTTGAACCCTCTCCCGCGGGGGGGAATTATATACTTGAAAAGTATTCTCCGGGACTCTATATTAAGAGTCAAGGAGTTAGAGCATGAGCATTCTTTCCGAACCACACTTTCACAACGAGGCCGCAGCCATTGCCCGTCTAGAGGCGATAGTATGGCCCCAGGGTCCCTATTGCCCGCGCTGTGGCGGATTCGATCGAATCACCCCAGTCAAGGGAGGGCGCGTAGGTTTGCGCCGTTGCGGCCCGTGCAAGCGCGAGTTTACGGTGACGGTAGGAACAATCTTTGAGCGGAGCCACGTCAAGTTACACAAGTGGTTTCAGGCAGCCCATTTGATGGCAAGCAGCAAAAAAGGCATTAGCGCCCATCAACTCCATCGCACACTCAAGGTGACGTACAAGACTGCATGGTTCATGGAACACAGGCTTCGAGAAGCGATGCGCGAGCTTCATCCGGCCATGCTCGGTGGCGGCGGTAAGACGGTTGAAGCCGACGAAACCTATGTCGGCGGCAAGGAAAAGAACAAGCATCGTAACAAGCGGAATGCCGATAACATCGGTAGCGTAGGCAAGGAAGCGGTTTTTGCCTTAGTTGAGCGCGGCGGGAGCGTTCGCTCCCATCACATTCCACGCGTTTCCGCCAAGACGCTCCGGCCGATTTTAGAAAAGCAATTGGCCGATACCAAGACCACCAAGCTGATGACTGACGGTGAGGGCCAGTATCGGCTAGTCGCTGACATGTTCGCGAGCCACGAGACGGTCAATCACGGCATCGGCGAATATGTTCGCGGCGATGCTCACACCAACACAATTGAGGGTTATTTCAGCATCCTCAAGCGCGGCATCACAGGCACCTATCATCACGTGAGCGAACAGCATCTCAAGCGGTACCT
>JBAQHC010000766.1:0-1542 GCA_049288095.1 Alphaproteobacteria bacterium
GCACCTCTTTTACGACAACCGGCCAAGGCTTCGATGTTCACCGTTTCGTGCCCGGCGACGGAGTTTGGCTGTGCGGAATCAAAATTCCATCCGAGTGGAAATTGCTTGGCCACTCCGATGCAGATGCCGGCTTGCATGCGCTGACTGACGCCGTGCTCGGCGCAATTGCTGAGGGCGACATCGGCGTGCATTTTCCGCCGTCGAACGAACGCTGGCGCGACGCCTCATCCGATCAATTTCTGCTCCACGCGCTGAAACTCATGAAGGATCGCGGCGGGCGGCTCGTGCATATCGACGTCACAGTGATTTGCGAGCGGCCAAAGGTCGGACCGCACCGCGTGGCCATGCGCGCGCGGCTCGCTGAGCTTACCGGTCTGCCGCTCGAGCGCATCAGCATTAAAGGAAAGACAACGGAGGGCCTGGGTTTCACGGGCCGGAACGAGGGCCTCGCCACGCAAGCCGTAGCAACCGTCGCTTTCGATGCCTGACTTGGCCTCATCCTTCGACAGGCTCAGGATGAGGAAAGATCCACGTCCCCTCATGGTGAGCTTGTCAAACCATGAGGGAACGTTCTTTTCAGAGTTGAAATCCGCCAGCGCGCACGCCCATATCTCTACGTCATGACCGCTTTGTTTCCGCACGACATTCTGAAATCCGCCGAGAGCGTGCTTGCGAAAGCACGGGCGAAAAAGCTTCTGCTCGCGACCGCCGAGAGTTGCACCGGCGGCTTGATCGCCGGCGCACTCACGGAGATTGCCGGTTCCTCGGATGTATTCGACCGCGGCTTCGTGACTTATTCGAACGAAGCGAAAGCCATGACGCTGAAGGTTGATACAGCCGTGTTGCGCGAACATGGTTCCGTGAGCGCGGCGACGGCGCGCGCGATGGTGCAAGGCGCCCTTGCCTTCTCGGGTGCAGACATAGCCGTAGCCGTCACCGGTATTGCCGGCCCCGGCGGCGGCTCGCCACAGAAGCCAGTGGGTCTTGTTCATTTCGCGAGCGCGCGCAAAAGCGCCGAGCCGCGCAATGTCGAGCGCCGCTTCGGCGATTTGGGGCGCACGGAGGTTCGTCTCGATACGGTGCGCCAGGCGCTTGCGATGTTAGCCGAGGAAATCGATCATGCCTGAAAGCATCATGGTCAAGGCACGGCTGACGGACGCAACACCGGTGCTTGCCTCGCTCGATTTCGATGAGACGATTGCGTTTTACGGCAAGCTCGGCTTCGCACTGCGGGTGCGCACGCCGGATTATCTGATCCTGCAGCGTGACGGAATCTCGATTCATTTTTGGGCCTGCTCAGAGCGGCACGTCGCCGAGAATACCGGCGCCTATCTCACGACGGCTGATGCCGATGCGCTTTATGCCGACTTTGCTAAGGGCGTGCACAAGGGCTTGCGCGCGCCTGAAACGCGGCCCTGGGGCATCAGGGAGTTCACGCTCACCGACACGCACGGAAACCAGCTACGCATTGGCCAAATGCCGCGTGTTCAATAGCTCTCCCTTTATAGATGGCAAGAATCGGAATGCGCCGGGTGTGGGAGG
>JBAQHC010000767.1:0-4965 GCA_049288095.1 Alphaproteobacteria bacterium
ACCTTAACGTGCTCGTGCCGCCCGGCACCGAAGAGGACACGATCGGCCAACCCGCGCCGCGCATCCTCTCGCTCAAGGAAGCGCTGCTCGAATTTTTGCGCCACCGCCAGAACGTGCTCAAGCGCCGCACGCAGCACCGGCTCGAGAAGATCGATGACCGGCTCGAAATTCTCGGCGGCCTCCTCATCGTCTATCTCAATCTCGATGAGGTGATCCGCATCATCCGCTATGAGGATGAGCCGAAAGAACAGCTGATGAAGGCGTTCAAGCTTTCGGATCGCCAAGCCGAAGCCATTCTCAATATGCGGCTTCGCTCTTTGCGCAAGCTCGAGGAGTTGGAGATCAAGACCGAAGACAAGAACCTCAAGGCCGAACGCAAAGACCTCAAGGCGCTGCTTGCTTCCGACGAGCAGCAAAAGGCGAGGCTCGCTGAAGAAGTGAAGGGCATCAAAGAAAAATTCGGCCAAAAGACCAAGCTCGGCAAACGGCGCACGCAAATCACCGATGCGCCGGTGATCGATATCGATGTCGAAGAAGCGATGACGATCAAAGAGCCGATCACGGTGATCTGCTCGGAGAAGGGCTGGGTGCGCACCATGAAAGGGCATCTGCCGCTCGACACGGACACGAAATACAAAGAGGGCGACCGCGCGAAGTTCTGGCTCCATATGGAGACCACCGATCAGCTCATGGTGTTCGCAACCGATGGGCGTTTCTTCACGCTCGCAGCGGATAAGCTGCCCGGCGGGCGCGGTATGGGCGAGCCGATCCGCTTGATGATCGATATGACGAATGAGCAGGACATTGTCGCGATGTTCAAACACGAGCCGGAGCAGGGGCTCATTGTGATCTCATCGACCGGCCACGGCTTCCGCGTGAAGGAATCCGAGTGTGTCGCCACCAAGCGCACAGGCAAGCAAGTGCTCAACGTGCCGGAGGGCGCGGAAGCCGCGGTGTGCGTGCCGGCGACGGGCGATATGGTTGCGGTGATTGGCGAGAACCGGAAGCTGCTTCTCTTCCCGTTGATCGACGTGCCGGAGATGACGCGCGGCAAGGGTGTCGTGCTGCAGCGCTATAAGGATGGCGGAGTAGGCGACGCGTCGACCTTTGACAAGAAAGAAGGCGTTTCCTGGACTGACTCATCAGGCCGCCGCTTCGTGCATGAAGACATCAAGGATTGGATCGGCGAGCGTGGCCAGGCAGGCCGCCTGCCGCCCAAGGGTTTCCCCAAGAGTGGCCGCTTCAACCCGCGCTAGCACATGTCTTTCTTCCCCCGTTCACGGGGGAAGTGGCCCGGCAGGGCCGATGGGGGCCCTTCCGGATGGCCCCCCTCCGTCGCTGCGCGACACCTCCCCGTGAACGGGGGAGGAAAGATGTGCTAGCGGTGAATCTCGGAGGCACAAATGACCAAGAACCGGATGGAGGCGTTCAGCGACGGCGTGTTCGCGATCATCATCACGATCATGGTGCTGGAGCTGCATGCGCCGCATGAGCCGACTTGGACAGCGTTGCGCCCGCTTTGGCCGGTGTTTGCGAGCTATGTGCTGAGCTTCGCCAATGTCGGCGTCTTCTGGAACAATCATCACCACTTGATCCACGCCGTTCGCCACATCAATGGCGGCGTGCTGTGGGCGAATTTACATCTTCTGTTTTGGCTGTCGCTGTTTCCGTTCACGACGGCCTGGATGGGCGAAAATCACTTTGCGCCGGCGCCCGTCGCTTTCTATGGCATCGTTTCATTGATGGCGGGCGTGGCATATTGGATTCTCGTTCGGCGGCTGATCGCGGCCGATGGCGAAGATTCGATGCTTGCGCGCGCAATCGGCAGCGATCTCAAAGGCAATCTCTCGATCGCCTTCTTCGCGGCAGGCGTCGGGTTTGCCTTCGTGCTCAATTGGATCTCGCTCGGGTTCTATGTGCTCGTTGCGCTGATGTGGCTCGTGCCCGACCGGCGCATCGAAAAGCGCATAACGAGCTAGGTCGCGCTAACGCATCGGGCGGCGGATCAGCATCAGCTGTTGAATGCGCAGCATGAGCTCGAGAATGGTCGCAATCGCGATGTATTCGACATTGCGCAAGAGCTGAAGCACGGGCCCGGCGAACGCGGCGACGTAGTCGATGAATTCTTGCTCGATGCTTGCCTGCGCTTTGAGCAGTGCAATCCAGAACGCGGCCGAGACAGCGGTGTGGTAGAGGCTTGCGATGAAGGCGACGGCGAGAAAGCATTGCAGCACTCTCACGAGCGACTTCAACGAGCCTTCGGGTCTCGGCTTGTTCATTCGGCGCGAGCTAATAGTTTTGTCTCACGGGCATTTGATACGACGCGACAATGGCAAGTGCACGTTGGTAGAAGGTCCAGAGCACTTCAAGCAGCACGGCGAGCGCGAGATAGAGGAACGCCCCAAACAGCCGGGCGATCGCGCTGGCGACGCCCAGATCCGTTTGAACGAGGGTTACGATTGTGGGCGAAAAATTGGCGTCATAGGCGTCTCTCAGCGCCATCGCGCCAATCCCGGCGAGCGAAATGATCGCATCCAGAATGAAGACGAGAATGAGACAGAATTGAAGGCCTCGGACGAGCCAGCGCATGACACTCTCTCCCCTGACACCCCATCTCGCGGAAGGGCGGATGATGTCACGGCGCGCGAGGCTCGGCCAAGCACAATTGCCGCCGGGCAGGTTAACCTTTGTAAACGCGGGCCCTATTGCGGGGTGTACAGATAGTTCGCCGGCTCAGCAGAGAGTTTTTCTAGCGCGCGCTTGAGCGACCCAATCGCGTTGAAACTGCAAATCGCCTGATCATCGCACGCCGCGCCCGTGGCTTTAGCGATGACAAGGTCGGGATCGGCCAGTTCCGGCTCGATACGTTCGATTGATCCGTCTTTTAGAAGGCGCAGGAGTCCGACATAAACCGGCGGCGATTGGCCGGCGCAATCGGGCGCGGCGCAGCTCGCATCTTGCGCTTCATAGATGAACGTTGAAGGCGCGCCGGCCTCGAGCGGCACGAGAAAGAGCTTCATCATCTCGCCGTTCACGCCCCATTGCGCGCGATAGCCATCACCATCGCGCGTGAGGAACACAGGATGCGCCTCCGGCGTTTGCCCCGGCGCCGGCTTGGGCACGGAAAGATCTCTCTCGTTGTAAGTACCGGGGGCCAGCGGCTGCACGGCGCGCGAAAGATCGAAAAAGCCGGGCGTGGATTTCCAGCATCCGGCTATAAGCAAACAGAAGGCGAGCGCGAGAGCGCGGTCCGACGGGCTTGATCCTTGTGCGGACAGACGGAGCCTTGGGGCGTACACCTCGCTTCAAGCTCCAAAGTATTAGTTCACGCCCGGACTAGTCCTCGGGCTCGTTCATGAGGTACCAGCCCTGCGGGCCGAGCGCCTCGAGCGGGCGGAACCGGCGCTTGTAATCCATCTTGCGGCAATCAGCGACCCAATAGCCGAGATAGAGATAAGGCAGGCCCAGCTCAGCGGCATAAGCGATGTGATCGAGGATCATGTAAGTGCCGAGACTGCGCTTCTCCGCATCGGGGTCATAGAAGCTGTAGACCATGGAGATGCCATCGCCCAAGCGGTCGGATAGTGCGCAGGCGACGAGCTCGGTCGTGCCGTTCGTGCCCGCCGCGCGGCGATATTCGAGGACGTTGGTGGCAATCGGTGTCTCCTCGACCATCGCCGCGTAATCGAGCACCGTCATCTCCGACATGCCGCCTGAGGGATGCCGGTCGTCGAGATATGAACGCAGCAGTGAGAACTGCTCCATCGAGGCTTTGGGCTCGCGCACGCGGCGCGTCACGTCCTCGTTGACTTTCATCACGCGCTTCTGGTTGCGCGAAACCTCGAAGCGGAAGACCGGAATGCGCACCGAGACACACGCGCGGCACGCGTCACAAGCCGGCTTATAGGCGATATGCTGGCTGCGGCGAAAGCCGGCGGCCGTGAGCGCATCATTGATGACCTTGGCTGAATCGCCCAAGAGATGGGTGAAGATCTTCCGCTCCATCCGGCCGTGGAGATAAGGGCAAGGGGTCGGCGCCGTCACGTAGAACTGCGGCAGCGATTTTCGCGGTTGGTCAGTCACGTTTTCGCTCGGTCTCGCGCCAAATCACATCGGCGGCAAATCGCATCCTATGCCGATCCCAGGGCTTTCGAAAAGGATTGACGCCCGCCAAGATTGCATCCTGTGAAATGTTTCGTCTCGCACTCACGGCAAGTGCCGATCGGTGCGCCTAAAAACCACGCTCACGGAGTGGGTGCGGAAGCGGCTGGTGTTGCGCCGGTTGTTCCAGCTGGCGCGGCGGCGGCCGGAGCAGGTGCGGGCGTGCTGTCTGGCGGCGCCGAGCCGGGGCCGTTATCGGCTTGTGGCGTCGACGGGGCCGAGCCGGCCGGTGTCGTGCCCGGCGGCAAGACGGGCGCTTCACGCAAAAGCACGATCGAGATGCGCCGGTTCGCCGGTTGGTAGGGGTCCTCCGGCGTCAACGGCTCTGACGCTGCCTTGCCCGAGACGGAAGAGACGCGGTCGTTCGGAATGCCGTCCGCTTGCAAGATGCGGCGTGTGGAGTTGGCCCGCGCGGAGGAGATTTCCCAATCGGTCGTGCCGTCGGCGCGGTATGTCGGATTGGCGTCCGTGTGTCCCGAGATCGCGAGCCGGTTCGGCAATTGCAAGATTACTTTCGAAATTGCTTGCAGCAAGAGCTTGGTGCGGTCGTAAGGCTCTGTGCCGCCCGGCGGAAACATCGGCCGGCCTTCTTGATCGACGATTTGAATGCGCAAACCCTCGGGCGTTTCATCGACGATCAAGTTCTTCGAAAGCTCGGCGAGCTCAGGCATGTCTTGCATCGCTTGACGCAAAGACTCCTCCGCCTGCGTGAAGCGCGCCTTCTCGAGTGCGGCCGCATCTGAATCGCTGCCGTCCATATTCGAGGTGCTCGAGGTGTCGTTCGATGCATTGTCGTTCGAGGCT
>JBAQHC010000768.1:0-1803 GCA_049288095.1 Alphaproteobacteria bacterium
GCGTGAGTGCGATGGCCGGTCGTCTGTGTATCGGGCGTTAGCGCATGCCCTGACAGGTGGGTGGCGGGGCATGGTCGACCGTAAACATTCAGCCGTGACACGGATCATTGGTTGGTCGTTTGGAGCGTTGTGGCCAGCTCTCGCCCAGACCTGGCGACTGGGTCTGCGATGTGCGGCAGTTGGTTATCTTGGTGTCCGTGGCCATGGAGGACGCTCGTGTCATGATCGGCGCGCTGGCCGATCCGGAGGCGCTGCTGGTGTTCGGCACGATCGTCACTGCGACGTCGTGGGCGCGTCGCCGGCGCGAGTCGGAGCGCTCGGCGTCCAGTTCCGCGTACATCACGCCGTTCGGCCTGGTGAAGCAGACATCGCTGCCGCGTGATGTGGTCGAGCGGGCGGTCGAGCGGCTGAAGGAGGCCGGGCTGCTGGAGGTTCTCGCCGACGACGAACGTGGGTACGAGAGCTGGCGGATCAACGAGGCTTCCCTGGCTGCTGTGACGAGGTGATTGGCGGTTGGCGGCACAGCCGCGGTGCGTGTGGTGCTGGTGTGATTTGTGATGTGTCAGTGTGTCGTTGATGCTGGTGTGACACGGGAGCTGATGTGATCATTCGGTGCGTGCACCGGAGGAGCTGTCCCGCGAGGAACTGATCGCGCTGGTGGGTGATCACGCGGCGCGGATCGCTGTGCAGGACAAGCTGATCGCCGAGTTGGCCGCCGCCAACGAGGATCTCGCGGCGCGGCTGGCCCGGCTGGAGCATCTGTTGTCGCGCAACAGCACCAACTCGTCGATGCCGCCGTCCAAGGATGACGATCCGGGTAAGCCGGCGCCGGTGAAGCCGAAGCGCCGAAGAGGATCGGGACGCACCAAGGGCAAGCAGCCCGGTGCGCCGGGCACGTATCTGGCCTGGACCGATGACCCGGACGAGCGGGTGGACCGGTTCCCGCAGGGCCGCTGCGACTGTGGAGCCGACCTGGAGGGCGCCGCGGATCTGGGCGTGGTTGACCGCTACCAGTGCCACGAGATCCCCGAGATCGCGGTGACGATCACCCAGTACGAGCAGCATCAGGTGCGGTGCGGCTGCGGCGCGGTGCACACCGCGACCCGCCCCGAGGGCGCCCGGTCCGGGCCGGCTGCCTACGGGCCGAACCTGCAGGCCCTGGCGGTGTATCTGCTGGTTGTGCAGTACATTCCGGCGCACCGGGTGGTGGCACTGCTGGAGTCGCTGACCGGCGCCGCCCCGTCGGTGGGGTTCGTGCACGGCATGCTCGCCCGTACCGCGACCCTGCTCGAGGAGGTGGACAAACGCATCCGCGCCCTGATCACCCTCGCGTACGCGGTGTGCGCCGACGAGACTCCGCTGCGGGCCGGAGCCGCGACCCCGCGGCCGGGCCGCAAGAAGGCCGAGAAGTACCTGCTGGTCGCCTGCACCGACCTGTACACGAGCTACCTGGTCGGCGACCGCGACTTGGACACCTTCCGCACGTCGGTGATCGCCGAGCGTGACGGCGCGGTGCTCGTGCACGACCGCTACCGGGTCTACGACTCCACAAAACTGGGCACCTTCATCCACCAACTCTGTTGTCAGCACATTCTTCGTGATCTCGACGGTGCCGCCGAGGTCTACCCCGACGCGGCCTGGCCCACGCAGATCGCCCAGGCACTTCGCGGACTGATCCACCACGCCAACCTCGCCCGCGCCGCCGGCGCCGAGCGCATCGCCCCCGCCGTCCGCGACCAGCTCGTTGACGAGTTCCGCCACGGCGTGCGCGTCGGACTGTCCGACACCACCAGCCGCGGCGAC
>JBAQHC010000769.1:0-11182 GCA_049288095.1 Alphaproteobacteria bacterium
GCAATGCTCCTCGCTGCCATAACGTAAAGCGCTCTCAGGCCGTATTTCGCAGGGTTGCTGTACTCCACGCCCAAATACAGCAAGCTCTCCTTGTCAAAGAAGAACTGGGGATAGGGCACGTATTGCAGCACGTTCGGATGCTCGATCGGGCATTCGCCGAAATAGCTTGTAATGAGGTCGAAGTGCGGAGCCATCGCGCGCACCTGTCGCAGCGCGAACGCGTATCCAATCAGCGCCCAGTTTCCCAAGGATCCGGGTAGCGTCGGGCAGGGTGCAGTTATGAACTGCACGCGCGCTGGATCTAGCCTTTTGCCCGACCAGGCGGCAATCCGATCAGTGTCCAACGCTCCTCCGGTGTGGACGAGCGTGATGTCGCATTCGGCTTGCAGGCTTTCGATGGCCCTTACGCAGACCATCTCCGACCCACCGAAGCTAAAGATATTCGTACTGGCGACCAGAATCTTCGGGCGGCTTACCATCATTAACGCGAAGCGGTGCAAGCATCCTGGACGATTTCATGCCAATGCTCGCGAAATCGAGCAGTTGTGCAGGATCGAGCAACAAACTCATGGCCGATGAGCTGGGCGCGCCGGAACTCTTCGATCCGCGTGTCGATGGTACCGATGAATTCCGCAAGGCGGTTGGGATCAGTGAAGGCAAGCGGATAGTCGATGTCGAGACCCTCAAAGGCTGGTGTGGTTCCGAGAACCGGGACTCCATAGCCGAAGGCTTCGATGACCTTGGTCTTGACACCGCCGCGAACAAAGGATGGCGCCAAAAGAACAGAGCCGGGCGCATAAATTCGCACAAAGTCAAGCTCGAAGCCGGCAAAATGCACGTTGGGCGGTATGGCCCATTGTTTGGTCATCTTGCCGTACAGCACGAGCGGCGTTTTGAAACGGCGATCACGCCAGAGGTCGAGAAGATAACGAATCGATTGTTCATTCTGTATGAGGCCATCGGTGCCAACCCATATGAATCGTAATGGTGGCTCAATCGGGGCAACATTGTCGCTCAGAAGGAAAATGGGTGGGCAGACATTGTTGATCTTCGGCCGGTGCGCGCTGCCGGCGATGGATCGGCGATAGGTGCTCGCCTCGAATGTCGAGGCGAATACGACTGTATCTGCGATTGCCGTCAATTTTGCTTCTGCCGCGGCAAGACCATTGGCCTCGCCCTTATAGACGGATTGGGCAATCCCGGCTTTCCCGATCAAGGTAGGGACCCATTTGGGGACCAGCTTGGTGATCACGCCAAGATTTATTGGGACCCGCATTTGGGCGAGTTCTGCATAGCGCCGCGACATGAGGTCATCCATGTCGATGACCAACTTGGCTTTGGGCAGCAATTCGCGGACCGCCTGGGCGTACGCAACAAGCCGGACAGTGTCGATCAACACGATGTCAGGTTTAAACTCCATCAGGTCGGCTCGGAAACGGGCCAACTCTGCAGGGTCTTCGTGTAGTAGGACTTGCAGAGCCCGCGGCGAGCCGCTCAGCTGCCCCCACACATAATCGCGGAGGATTGCGGCGGCGCCTCGCCAGCGGCGGCCCTGTAGGCGATTGCGAACATAGAAATTTCGGTGCGGAAATTCAGAAATCGCGATTTTTACGGCACCGACGAACTTGTCTCGTCCGGCCATTTGCTCGGTCGCGTGCACGCGCGTCCAAACGGCATAGATCCGGGGCGCGGCCGAGGTTTCGCGCGCGCCCTCCGCCCGGCCGAAATCAAGTTTGCTTGCGATGCTCAAAATGGTCCCCAAACCCGAAGCCGCGGTGACGATTCGGCGATCACGCGCACGTTAGCCGCTGGCCCGCAAAGTCTGCGGGACGAGCTCTGTTGGAGAGCTGTGCACAGGCGCCGGCGGTTTCGGCATGGCCCTCGCGGAGGTTCCTGCTGGGCGGATCGTCTCATCGGTTGCAAGCCAATCGCTGATCGCTGATCGCAGATCGTAGGCGAACGGAAAAGAATCCGCCATGAGGCGACGGGGCACGACATTTGTCGAGTGGACCAGCTTGTTGATGCGTGCGCGGCTAATGGTGTTCTTGAGGCCCACAGCGTTGAGCCCCTCGAAAACCAGGGCACCTGCCATCATTAGAGGCAGCGGCAAGACTCCGATCGGACGGCGCATGCCATAGGCAGAGAAGGCTTCGCAGATCTCCTCGGCGGTGGGGCAATGGCGGTCCGCGAAGTTGTAGAGGTAGAGCGGATCCCGGCGGTCGAGCGCGAACAGCATGGAGCGAACCAGATCCTTCACATAGCCGCCCGCCTTAAGCGTATTCTTGCGTCCCGGATAGGCGAACCAGCCCTGTCTCAGCAGCCGAGCAAGGCGCGTATAGTTGCCGTTCTCGCCTTCGCCGAAGACGACGGCCGGCCGTACGATGCGCAGCCGGCGCGCGCCCGGCGCGCGTTCCAGCCAAGCAAGATGTATTTCCTCCGCGAGCTTCTTGGAGCGGCCATAGGCTGAGTTGGGCAGGAGCGGTGAACTCTCGTCCAATGCCTTTTCGCTCGGGCCGTAGACGGAGATGCTTGATGTGAACAGAAGCGTATCGATACCGTTACGCTCGCAAAACGCCACCGAGTTGGTCGCGCCGGCTACATTCGTCTCGTAATACTCGTCCGCGGCATGTCCCGGCGTCCGGTGCACGGCTGCGAGATTGAACACCACGTCGAAATGGCCATCGATCGTCTCGTGCAGGGGGCGGCGTATGTCGTGCGTATTGTAGATCACGCGAGGCACGGGCGAAGCGGGTTGGCGGATATCGAGCGAGATGATTCGCCGCAAAGTGCCAAGATCGCTTAGCTGGCGCGCGAGGTGCGTTCCAATGAAGCCCGCGCCGCCCAGAATCAACGCCGATTTCAAATGCATATCCAGTAATCCCCGCGTGATGTTAGGCTATGTAGGCGGCCATCGAAAGTCGAGATCTTTTGTGCCCGGAACCTTAGGGGATGATCTACATACGGTTAATTAATCGTCACCCGATAACACTCGTCGCCAGATTAAGACAATTCCATGACACCAGGTGGGAAAGGCCGGATGCGGCTGATTGTAACTGGCGGCGCAGGATTTATCGGGTCGGCGGTGATTCGCCACCTCTTGCGCTCGACCGCAGCCGAGGTCGTGAATGTTGACAAATTGACATATGCGGCGAGCCTGGAGAGCCTCGGCGAGGCTCTGCCCAACGCCCGGTACCATTTCGAGCACGCCGATATTTCGGACGGCCAGGCAATGCGTTCCCTGTTTGGGCGTCATCGCCCCGATGCTGTCATGCACCTCGCCGCCGAGTCCCATGTCGACCGCTCCATTGACGGACCGGCGGCCTTTATCGAGACTAACATTGTCGGCACTTATACGCTCCTTGAGGCGGCCCGTGAGCACTGGGAGGGGCTGCCGGCGGACGAGCAGGCGGCTTTTCGGTTCCATCACGTCTCGACCGACGAGGTATTCGGTTCTTTGGGCGCGACAGGCCATTTCACGGAATCGACGCCATATGCACCCAATTCTCCTTACTCTGCCTCCAAGGCTTCGGCCGACATGCTGGCTCGCGCCTGGCATCGTACCTTTGGCCTCCCAGTGGTGATTACCAACTGCTCGAATAATTACGGACCTTATCAATTCCCCGAGAAGCTTATTCCTGTTGTCATCTTGAGCGCGCTCGAAGGCCGGCCGATCCCAGTTTACGGCGTAGGGGAAAATGTGCGCGACTGGCTGTTCGTCGAAGACCATGCGCGGGCGCTTCTTGCTGTGCTTGAGAAGGGCGCAGTCGGCGAGACCTACAATATCGGGGGCGGAGCCGAGCTTTCGAACATTGATCTCGTGCGCCGCTTGTGCGCCCTGATGGATGAGCTTTTGCCTGCGAGTCCTCACCGGCCGCATGAGCGGCTCATTCGGTTCGTCGCGGATCGGCCGGGTCATGATCAGCGCTATGCCATCGACGCAAGCAAGATCGAAACGAATTTAGGCTGGCAGCCGAGCATTGCGCTTGAGGAAGGATTGCGGAGGACTGTTGCTTGGTATCTTGCCAATCGCTGGTGGTGGGAGGCCATCAAAGCACGTGGCTTCAGCGGTGACCGCTTGGGGCTTGCCACTGCGTTCCCTCGCTCGGGCGCGCGATGATGAGCCGCATTGAAGTTCAACCGCTCGTCCCGGCCGGCCTTAAGCTGATCAAGACCAAACGCTTCGGCGATTCCCGGGGCTACTTTACCGAGGCCTATAGCGCGCGCGACTTCGGTGCCGCTGGCATTGCGGATGTGTTTGTCCAAGACAATTCTGCACTCTCCGTTGAGCGGGGGACCGTCCGCGGGCTCCATTTCCAATCTCCGCCGCATGTCCAGGCCAAGCTCGTCCGCGCGGTGAGAGGACGGCTCCTCGATGTGGCAGTCGATCTTCGCAAAGGCTCGCCGACATTCGGCCAGCATTGTGCTGTCGAACTTTCGGCGGAGGAAGGCGCGCAGTTCTACATTCCCGGTGGGTTTGCTCACGGATATTGCACTCTCGAGCCGATGACCGAAGTTCTCTACAAGGTGACCGACTATTACGTGCCGGAGCATGAATCCGGGGTTCTTTGGAATGATCCGTCGCTCGGCATCGCATGGCCCGACTTCGCCGGTGCGCAAGTCTCGGAAAGGGATGGCCGCCTGCCGCGTCTTGCGGACCTTATCAGTGCGTTCACTTTCGCAGCGGGTGGGGGGTGATCCGTGGGCTTGCGGATTCTCCAATTCGGCCGCACGGGTCAAGTCGGCGTCGAGCTCCTCATTCGTGGCCTTACACACGGCCATCACATCACCGCGCTCGGCCGCGACACCGTGGATCTTGCGCAACCGCGCCGGGTCGCAAGCTGTGTTTCGACGGCCGGGCCGATCGACATCGTGATCAACGGCGCCGCCTACATGCAGGTAGACAAGGCGGAGGCGGAGCCCGATCGTGCGAACGCCGTCAATGCCGAAAGCGTTGCGATGCTCGCCGAAGTTTGCGCCAAGCGCGCGATTCCGCTTATTCATCTGTCCACAGACTACGTGTTCGATGGCCGGAAAACCGGGCCGTATGTCGAGACCGATCCGCCGGCGCCGCTCAATGCTTATGGTGCCTCCAAGCTCTTGGGCGAGGAGGCCATTCGGACGCGGTGCAGCGCCCACATCATTCTCCGCACGTCCTGGGTGTTCAGCGCGCACGGGACGAATTTCGTCAAGACGATGCTGCGGCTTGGGGTGGAGCGCGATGAGCTGCGCATCGTTGATGACCAATGGGGCGCGCCGACCGCTGCCGGCGACATTGCGGAAACATGCCTTGCGATCTGCGAGCGCATTGCAGGGGACAGAGACAAAAATCTCTGGGGGACCTATCACTACACGTCCTCCGGCGAGACGACATGGCGGCGTTTCGCCGAAGCGATCTTTGAACTGGCTCCTTGGGCCGGAGCCCATGCGCGCGTCATTCCTATTCCGTCTACGGACTATCCAACGCCAGCGCTACGGCCCCTCAATTCGCGGCTCGATTGCAGCAAGTTCGATCGCGTATTCGCAATGCCGCGAAAAGATTGGCGCGCTGCGCTTGTTGCGGTATTGGCCGAGCTGAAATCCGCACGCGAGAACGCGAGATGAAGGGCATCATCCTGGCCGGCGGCACGGGCACGCGGCTCTATCCACTGACCCTGGCGGCGTGCAAGCAGCTCTTGCCGGTCTACGACAAGCCGATGATCTATTATCCGCTCACGACGCTGATGCTTGCGGGCATCCGCGACATTCTCGTGATTACCACGCCGCAGGATGCGCGCTCTTTCAAGAATCTGCTGGGCGACGGCGCATCGTGGGGCATCCGCCTCAGCTATGCGGCGCAGCCTAAGCCTGAAGGACTTGCGCAGGCCTATATCATCGGAGCGGACTTCATCGGCGGTCAGCCGAGCGCGCTGATCCTTGGCGACAATCTCTATTTCGGTCACGGCCTGGCCGATGCGCTCAAGGCGTCGGCGCAACGGCCGCGCGGCGCTACGGTGTTCGGCTATCAAGTGCGCGATCCACAGCGCTATGGCGTCGTCGCATTCGACAGCAATGGGCGCGCCATTGCGATCGAAGAGAAGCCGGCGCAGCCGAAGTCGAACTATGCCGTCACAGGCCTTTACTTCTACGACGCTCGCGCATGCGAATTTGCGCGCCGTCTCAAGCCGTCGGCGCGCGGCGAGCTCGAAATCACCGATCTCAACAATCTGTATCTTCAAGCCGGCGATCTTTATGTCGAGCTTCTGGGCAGAGGCTATGCCTGGCTCGACACCGGAACCTTCGAAACGCTGCTGCAGGCCAGCGAGTTCGTGCGCACCATTGAGGAGCGCCAGGGCCTCAAGATCGGTTGCCCGGAGGAGGTCGCTTATCGCATGGGCTTCATTGACCGCGCGGCGCTGCGCGCGCTTGCGGGCAAGCTTGCGAAAAGCGGCTACGGCGACTATTTGCGCCGGATTGCAGATCAAGAGCCTGAGTCTGCTCGTTAGCGTCATGACATATAGATCCCAGAGACGAAAAGCTGGGAGGAGTTGGTGAAGGCAGTGTCGGCGAGTTGTGCTGCGACACCGCCCGAAGGCACGGCATAAAGATCGAGCTGCGACGGATTAGCGGCGGGCAGATAGGCGTTGAGCGCGCCCGAAAACGTGATGTTCTGTCCTGGCGCCCACGGAAAACCGACGCCGGTCACGCTCGCGGCGAACGGCAATCCCGTTATCGAGGCAGGGCCGGTTGACGTGCCCTTGCTGGTGAGCGTCAGGCCCAACGAGAAAGCGACTGCTCGCCCGAGCTTAGTGTAGGCGCCGAAGCGCGTGCCATAAGTGATGCCGGTCGAACCGCCGCCGAATGTTAGCGCGGGCGTAAATGTGCCTTCTTTGTAATCGTCGAGCGTGTTGGCGTCGGCGGACGGATTTTGCGTCGCCGGAAATTTGACTTGCCCTGCAGCGGCTGCGGAAATGTCCAAGAGCTTGGCGACTTTGAAGTTCGCGCTTGCATCGAGCTCGAAGCCTTTGACCCCGCCGGCCGCGCCGGCCCAATTATTCGCGCCAATGCGATAGAGGCCGTTGTCGGTGTCGCTCGCAAAGCCAATTGCGGGCGCACCGACAGAACCATCGCCAAAAAGACCGGAGACGGTGGCGCCGATATCGGCCCAGGCTGAACCTGTGTAATAAAGTAGCTTCCCCGTGTCCTGCACGAAGCTTATCCAGCCGGCATTCGGGTGATATTGGTGCCAGATGCCGTCGTAGTAATGCGCAACGGCATAGTTGGAGTAGCCGCCCCAATCCGTGCCGGTCTTGCCGGCGGGCAAGAGATAGAGGTCGCCATCGGCGGGCGAGCCCGGCTGCGCGCTCGTCGTATAGCTCTTAGCCGTCATTTGCACGAGACCGTCGAGGCGCATGATCGCCTCATTGTGCGTCACATGCTTTTGCGCTTGGGCGGCGGCAATGAGGGGTAGTTGAAGGCGCGTTGTGTCAGACATCGCGGCCTCCAAGGCATTTCAGTTTTGCATTCAAATCCTTTGCTCCCGCCGCTAACACGGCGGGAGCCGTTGAAGCCACGCGAAGCTGGCAACAAAAGCAGCGCCGCTCCGAAAGCGGCCCACGAAATTCATCGTCTATGAGTTTCTGGCGTCGCGCCCGAGGCGCAGTTCACCAGATAAGCGTGGAGATGGGGATGAGCGTCACGCTGGTCAAGAGCTGATCCTGAAGCTTTAGGCGCGCGTCACGGGCCAAAGATGAGTTTTGCGCACACGCGCGCGCAGGCTTGAGCCAATTTTTGCACACTTATTCACGTCAAAAAAATTGCGATCAGGCGCCCGCCGTCTCGATGAGCTCGCTCAGTGCACAGATGATATGATAAAACGAGCTCGCGGGCGCGTCCTCTTCAACGAAGCTGCCGTCCGGCCTCATGCGGTCGCGCCAAGTGCCGCGCACCGGTGTCTCGAAATATTTTGCTAGTCCACGATAGGCGAGGACGGCCTCTGTAGCTTCGCCAATCTCGCTAGTCCGGCGAAAGCGCGCAAGGGCTGCCTTGAGCCGTTCGGTTTGCGCCCAAAGGCGTGCGGACCTATCTCGCGGCGCGCCGTCAAGCTCCACCGAATAGAAGGCAATGCCGCGCGCGGGATCGATGCCATTCGTCCGCGCGAAAGCCAACATCTTGTCGGCGAGCGCAAAGTCCGCGCCGGGAAAGCGGTGGACGAGCCATGCCCATTCGAAGCAATGGCCGGGCTCGACGAATCTAAGTTTTGGTTCAGTTGCAAGCCTCCAATCGAGCGTGAAGTACTCACGCAAGGCGCCTGATCCCTTGTCGAGAAATATAGCGGAGAAGAGCTCGAATAGAGATTGCGCGAGCGTGTGCCAACGTTCTTCTTTCGTAATTTCGTAGAGCGAGAGCGCGGCCTCGAAAAGATGCATATGCGGGTTCTGGCGACGCGGCGGAAAAGGATCGACCTCGCCTTCCTTGTAACCGCCGTTTGGATGTTTCCATCGCGCGTCGATGACATCCATGATCTCGCCGGTGAGCGCAGCGAGAGTGGGGCGGCCAAGCGCGCGCGACGCATGGGCAAGCGCGAAGAGAACGAATGCGTGATCGTAAAGATCGGCGCGCCGATCCGAGACTTGTCCTTCGTCGTCGAATACATGCACGAAGAATCCATCCTCGCGCCGCCCACGCTTGAGGAGCTGTTCGAGAGCGGGCTCGACGGCGCCGCGCCACGGGCCTTGCCAGCCAAGGCGGCCTGCCTCGCAAAACGAATAAATTTGGCGTGCTTGCACGCGGATACGCCGCGGTAAGTGAACGGTCTCGCCTTGAAGCGTCAGCTTCTCCGCGAACATGCCGTCGGCGAGGACGCCGCGCGTGCTCCAAAGCGGTGCCGCCGCGTTGAATAGCCAATCACGCGCCTCCTCGGCACAGGCACGAAGTTCAGCTACACTCATCTTCGCCCCCCATCCGGCTTTGGCGGATCATACCGCTCGATGCGCGGGCTCCCAAATATGTTGAGCCCATTCCGGCGCCAGGTCTGCGTTGATGGCGCGATGCCGATTCGCCTGGGTTCATTTTAACGGTCGCGACGGCTTGCCAAAGCCGTCTCTCTTCAACAAGTTCTCTCATGACCGAGGCGTCCCCTTAAGCGACCTTTGCGAGAATTCCGGCTGACAGAATTCGTTCCATGCACCTCGTGATCGGGTCTGGCCCTTCGGGTGTCGCCGCCGCGGCTGCGCTCTTGGAGCAAGGGTGCCGGGTGCACATGCTCGACGCCGGGCTCCAGCTTGAGCCGCCCATCGCTGAGGCGGTCGAGCGCGCGCGCGTGTCAGCCGCGCCTTGGTTGCCGGAGATCTCCCCCTGGCATGCCGCGAGCGCGGCATCGGCGCAGGAAAAGATTCCGGAGAAGCTGGTTTACGGCTCGGATTATCCATTCCGTGAAGCGGAAGAGAGGCTCGGCATCGCGCGCCCGCAGGCGGGATTGCGTCCTTCAATGGGGCTCGGCGGGCTCAGCGCCGTGTGGGGGGCGGCGATCGCGCCTTACCGCGACGCGGATATTGCCAATTGGCCGATCACGATGCGCGATCTCGCGCCCCACTACGAAGCGGCACTGCGCCTGACCGGCGTCGCCGCACAGAAAGATGACCTCGACGAAATCCTGCCGCTCTATGCGGCTGCGCCTTCCGCGTTACGTCTGAGCCGGCAAGCCGCCGCCATGGCAAAACGCATGTCGCAACATCGCGCGCAGCTTCGTCGCGCGGGCATTCATTTCGGTTCGGCGCGTGCCGCCATCAGAGTGAGCCAATCCGCCGACGCTGCTGAAGGTTGCTCCTACTGTGGGATGTGCCTCAGCGGCTGCCCCTATCGCCATATTTACAACGCGGAGCAAACGCTCGCCTCGCTCCGCAAGTCCGAACGCTTCAGCTACCAAAACGACGTTGTCATCACCACTGTTGAAGAGGCGGCGCAGGGCGCAGTCGCGCGCGGCTATGATCGCCTTAGCGGTGCGCCGATATCCGTGGAGGGCGCGCGCCTCTTTCTTGCCTGCGGCGTTCTTTCGACAACGGCTATCTTGCTTCGTTCGCTCGGTGCCTATGATCGCACCCTGCACATTCGTGACAGCCAATATTTCCTGCTGCCCGCTATTTTGCTTGAGCGCATTACCAATGTCGAAGTGGAGCGCCTCTACACGCTTAGCCAGCTTTTTGTCGAGATTGACGATGCGGCGATCAGCCCGCATCTCGTTCATGTGCAAGTTTATGCCTACAACAGCTTAATCGCCGCGCGCGTCCGCAAAACGCTCGGCCCGCTCGCCGAAGCCTTGGGTGGCGCCTTGGCACGCGAGATGATGGGGCGGCTTATCGTCATGCAAGGCTATCTTCACTCTGCCCACTCCAGCCGCATCGCAGTGACGCTCTGCAAAACGGGTGCAAGCGAAATGCTTGATGTAACGCCCGAGATCAATCCATTGGCCTCCCGCCTGGTCGCCAAGGTCACGCGCAAACTCTTGCGCCATGGATTAGAGCTTGGTGCAATTGCGGTGCCACCGATGACAGAGATTGCGGAACCGGGCCGGGGATTCCATTCAGGGGGAAGTTTTCCGATGCGTGAAAGCCCACAATCCCTTGAGACGGACACGTTCGGCCGCCCGGCGGGATGGCAACGCGTGCACGCCGTCGATGCTACGGTTCTTCCCTCGATTGCGGCAACGACGATAACGCTCACTGTCATGGCCAACGCGCACCGCATCGCGAGCCTTAGCGCAAACATGGAGTAAAGGGCGTGACCGGCGACAACAATCCGAGCACGCGCCGCTGCCTGCTGACCGGGGCCGGGGGATATGTCGGCAGCCGGATCGCGCGCCGCTTACGCGCCGATGGATGGCAGGTGACCGCGCTGTCGCGGCAACCATCGCACGACGTGGAGCAAACCATTCCGTTCAAGCTCGGCGATCCGACCGATCCCGACAAGCTGCGCGGCTTCGATGCATTGATTCACGCGGCCTATGACCAGAGGGTGATAACCTGGTCCGAGATCGAAACCGTCAATGTGCGTGGATCGCAGAGCCTGTTGGGGGCGGCGCATCAAGCGGGCGTGCGCAACATCGTTTTCATCTCGACGATTAGCGCGTTCGATGGCTGCAAGTCGCTTTACGGCAAGGGTAAGCTTGCCGTGGAAGCAACCGCACGCGAGTTCGGCGCCTGGATCA
>JBAQHC010000770.1:0-1502 GCA_049288095.1 Alphaproteobacteria bacterium
CGTCAAAGGCCCCGGCGTGGCTCCAATATAAAACGACAAGGCCGGTGGTACATCGCACCACCGGCCTCCATTCAGCAGCCGTTTCATCCTCCTCAAACGGACGATTCGACGGTCAAGGTGAAATCAGAGATGCAGTACAAACAAAGACACTGAAACGGCAATCCCGACCACACCCAGCAGCGCAGTAATTTTATGCTCGAACATTATCAACTCCCTCTATCAGACTTGATCATAGCCACACAGTAACACCGCACCCCAAAAATCACGGCGAGGCGTGGCCAGTACCTTACCAAATTAATAAGGAAATAGGAATGCAGAGAGCTGACAGGGCGGGCAATCCAAGCACTGCGGCATATTACCGCGCACGGATAAATCTACCCATCAAATTCACGCCTTCCATGGCGACAACTTATTTATCTAAAAGGGATTATAGCTATCCCCTGCGCTGACTTACGACAGGTGCCCAGCAAACAGCGCCAGCGCCATGCCAATCAATGCCAAGTTCAGCAGGATCGTAATTGTGTTTTCCATAAAAACCTCCCAATGCTTCCGTTGAACAAAAATTCAGACAAAGTCTTCGTCGCTCAATTTCTTCCCCATAACGGTTTTGCGACCAAGCTATTTTATTACCATTTTTTATAATTGTATATTTTATAAGGTATTATTGACTAATCCAGTCGGATTTAGGTGTGGCACGAAGACCCGTCGGCACTGTCAATGAACATTCATTCAGCGACGACATTGATCATTTCAATGAGGATAGCTCCTGTCGGTATCTCGATGGAGAGTGAAGATTCATGCGGTATTTATGCCGTAGAATGCTGAGCATAAGAATCTCCGGGAGACCGCCACTTGACGCACACCGACAATATCCAGTTCGTTGACTGGTTCCGCAGTTCATCGCCCTACATTAACGCCTTCCGCGGCCGGACGTTCGTCATCGTTTTTGGCGGCGAGGTCATTGCAGAACAGCGCTTCACCGGCCTGGCACACGACATCGCCTTGCTCAACAGTCTTGGCATCAGACTCGTTCTCGTCCACGGCAGCCGGCCGCAGATTGAACAGCGTCTGCGCGAACGTAAAGTCCGGATTCAATACATGCATGGGTTGCGCATTACCGATAAGGACTCGCTCGAGTGCGTAAAAGAGGCGGCCGGGGCAGTCTCGGTCGAGATCGAGGCCATGCTGTCCATGGGGCTGGCCAGCACCCCCATGGCGGGCGCGCGTATCCGCGTCGCCTCGGGAAACTTCGTGACCGCCCGCCCCTTGGGAATCTTGGACGGCACCGACTATTGCTATACCGGAAAGGTGCGCCGGATCGATCATCAAGCAATACAACAGCAGCTCGATGCGGGAGCGATTGTCCTGCTCTCACCCATCGGCTATTCCCCCACCGGCGAAATATTCAACCTGACGGCGCTGGAGGTTGCGTCGGCAACCGCCGCTGCACTGAAGGCGGACAAGCTTCTGTGTCTGGTCGAGGCGAACGGGCTGGAAAATGC
>JBAQHC010000771.1:0-4275 GCA_049288095.1 Alphaproteobacteria bacterium
AGGTGGTCAGGCGCACTTCCAGCGCGCCGTTTGTGCCAAGGGAATTTTGCGGGCCACTAACCGCAAGCAGCGGTGGCGGTGCAATCGCGGGTTTTTCACGCGACAGCTCAACTGCACTCGAAACCATATTTGCCACGCAGCGGTTTTCCTAAGCCCAAACTCTTTGTTTCTCTCGCGCGACTTTAGAGGGACGCAACGTAAACGTCCATGCAAGCATAAGCACCGGTCTTGTCGCAGCCCGCAAGCCATTGAAACCAAGAGGATTAATCTCTCTGTGCGCATGTCTGGACGCGCGAGTGGCAGCACGTCAAGCTCGCCGGAGGATGATTCGTTCACAATCATGAAGCCATCCGCGAGTTGGCTTCAGCAACAAAGTTGCGCATGTCCGAAGCACACAAGAAGCGCAAACTGATCGATGTGCTGCGAGAGCTTCGCCGCCCAAAAGTGGCTGCCATGCTCGCCCTCGGCTTTTCCTCGGGCCTGCCTTTCCTTCTGACCGGCAACACACTGGGCTATTGGCTGCGTGATGAAGGCACGAGCCTCAAGGCGATCGGTTTTCTGTCGTGGGTCGGGCTTGCTTACGGGCTAAAGGTCTTTTGGAGCCCGTTTATCGACCGGCTCGATGCGCCGTTGTTTGGCGCGCGGCTCGGCCGCCGCCGCGGCTGGATGCTGCTTGCGCAAGCGTTCGTCGCGTTCGGGCTTTTCGGCATGTCGATCTTGGGCGGTACGGGTGGGCTTATGGCCCTCGGTGTCTTTGCGCTCATCGTCGCTTTCGCGTCGGCCACGCAGGACATCGTCATCGATGCATGGCGCATTGAGGTCGCCGATGACTCCGATGAGCTCGGTCTTCTTTCCGCTGGCTATCAACTCGGCTATCGCGCCGCGCTCCTCGTGACGGACGCGCTCATTCTCATTTCTGCAAACCATCTGGGTTGGCCGATTTCATACACGGCGATGGCGATCCTGATGGCAGTCGGGGTCATTGCAACGTTCAAAGCCACCGAGCCCGCGCAAGCTGATAAGGCGTTTGAGGAACGTGAGAAGGAAGCGCCGCTCTTTTCGCTGCGCGGCGCCTTCGATGCCTTCATCGGCCCGTTCATTTCATTCTTCCGCTCGCATGGCGCTCTTGCGCTCTTGATGCTCGCAACGATCGCGCTTTACCGCCTGCCGGAATTCATGATGGGGCCGATGGCAAACCCCTATTACCATGATCTCAAAATCTCGAAAGATATGGTGGGCACGGTACGCGCCTCGGTTGGGCTCATTGCATCGCTGCTTGGAACTGCCGCCGGCGGATTGTTCATTCTGCGATATGGAATTTGGCGCGCGCTCATTCTCGGCCAAGTGCTGCAATCGCTCGCGATCTTGAGCTTCGGCGTCCTCGCGGTTACAGGGCCTGATCTGCGCGTGTTCGGCGCCATCATGGCGGGCGACAGCTTTGGCGTTAGCTTCGCCGGCATCGCGCTCGTCTCCTATATGTCGAGCCTCACCAATCTTGGCTACACGGCCACGCAATACGCGCTTTTGAGCTCGACTTACGCGATGCTGGGCAAATTCCTGAAGGGATTTTCGGGCGCCATCGTCGAATGGCTCAATCAAAGCCACGGCCTTCTCGCATCCTATGCCTGGTTCTTCGCCGGCTGCGCGGCGATCGGTCTGCCGTCGCTTGCCCTTTGTGCGCTTCTGATGCGTGCGAATTCAGGCGAGGAGCGCGTGCCGGTGCCGCGTCCTGCCGAAGGCTGAGCCTTAAGCGCGCTTGGTCTTCGTTTTGCTCTTGGTGCCCACGCGCGAGAGCAGATCGAATAGAGCCTCGGGCGCAATCGGTTTGGTGATGAAATCATCCATGCCGGCATCTAGGCAGCGGCGCCGGTCATCGTCCATGGCATTCGCGGTCACGGCAACGATCGGTGTCTTGGCGCGCGGGCCCGCGAGCGCACGGATGCGGCGCGTCGCTTCAAGCCCGTCCATTCCGGGCATATGCACATCCATGAGGATAATGTCGTAATCGGCACGCTCGATCGCATCGATCGCTTCCTCGCCGTTGGACACGGGATCGACCCGGTGGCCATTACGGGTGAGAAGGGCGGTTGCCAGCAGCGCATTCACTTGATTGTCCTCAGCGAGCAGGATGCGCATCGGCCGCAATTTGCGCAGCGGCTCTTCGGATTTGGATGCGGCATCCTCAACCGGCATTGATTGCGGGAACGCCTCCTTGCCGTGAATCGCCTTGAGCGCGCGAACAAGCGAAATCTCGCGCACCGGCTTGATGAGATAGGCGCCATAGCCGTGGCGCTTGAGGCCCTCAAGATCGCCGCGGTTTTCCGGCGTCAAGAGAACGATGCTGCGAATATCGGCGTTGATCTCCTTAGCATCGGCGAGCAATTGACGCGTCACGTCTTCCGTGAGGTCGGTATCGCCGATCAGCGTGTTGGGCTTCTTCGACTTAACGAGCTTGAGTGCTTCCTCACTCGATTGAGCGAGTAGGACGCGCGCACCGGCGGCCTCCAGCTTGCGCTTCAGGCTGTTCGAAACGATTACCGATCCCGTCGCGACCACGACATCGAGCGTCCTGAAGAACTCGGCATCTTCCGCCTCGCGCTTCCCTTCATCGGTCTCGAGCGGAACCATGAACCAGAAGGTCGAGCCTTTGCCTTCCTCGGTATCGAGACCAAGGCGTCCGCCCATGGCTTCAATGATGCGCTTGGATATTGCAAGGCCAAGCCCGGAACCGCCATAGCGCCGCGCATGGCTCGAGTCGGCTTGCACGAAATGCTCGAAGATCGCATCGCGCGCTTCCTTCGGCACGCCAATACCGGTGTCGGCGACTTCGAACAACAAGCGCACTCGTCCGTCTTCGCCCGGCTGCCGGCCCGGCGCGAATGAGGCCTTTATCGTCACGCCGCCCTTTTCGGTGAACTTGATGCCGTTGCCGGCGAGATTGACCAGCACCTGGCGGAGCCGCGCGGCATCGCCCGTGTAGTTCTCAGGGATATTCGCATCGACAATGGTTTCAATCGCGAGGCCCCTTTCATGGGCGCGCGGGCCCAGAAGCTCGGCAACGCCCTCGACGAGCCCGTGCACATCGAAAAGCTCGGGCTCCAGATGGATCTTGCCGGCCTCGATCTTGGAGAAGTCGAGAATGTCGTTGATGAGCGCAAGCAGCGCCTCGCCCGATTCGCGCACGGTCTGCGCATAATTGAGCTGCTCGGGCGATAGGCCGGAGTCGAGCAAAAGGCCGGTCATGCCTAGAATGCCGTTCATCGGCGTTCTGATCTCATGGCTCATCGTTGCAAGAAACATGGTCTTGGAGCGGCTCGCGGCTTCCGCTTCATCGCGCGCGGCACGCAACTGCTCTTCGACTTGTTTGCGCTCGGTGACGTCGCGCGCCACGCTCTGGATTTCGATGAGCGCACCTGCCTTGTCGCGGATCGGCACTTCTTGAACCGCGAACCAGCGCCAGCCACTCGCCGTCTCTAGTTCGAGATCGTAGAACCGGCCTTGATCGCCAATGAAGGGAAAGCTCGCTGTGAGCTTCGCCTGCGATCCGCGGGTCGTCGGCTCGAACTTCGTGCCGACGAGATCTTCTCTGTTGCGCCCGAACGCGCGGCAGTAGGCGCCGTTCACGAATGAGATGGTGCCGTTGGGCTTGCGCCGGATGAGCAAGTCGCTCTGCGCCTCGACGATATCGTTTTGCAGGCGAATGTCTTGCTCAAGCTCGGCCGTGCGCGAGCCGAGCATGGTGATGGTGCGCGCAAGGCTCGATGCCTCATCGGCGTGATGTTCGGCGCGCCGCCTCAGCTTGCCGAGGACCATATGTTGGGCCGCGAGCGCTACGATGACGATCAGCCCCGCTTCGGCGAAAAGGAGTGCGATGACACCGGCATCGAGCCCGCCGCCCGAGAGGATCATCACCGAGATCGTCAGTATAATGAGGAATGCGCCGAAAGAGGCGAGGTGGTTCCAGGCGCCCGCACGCACCCAGGCGGGGCTTGCGGCAGTCTTCGTGTCAACGCTCATGCGGCACTCTTCTACGCAACGCGGGAACAAGCCCGCTTCTCGCGGGCAGCAAAGCCAGAGAGTAGAAGAGGCGTTTTGAGAAAGACTTAGCGCTAATGCGCATCGCGCGGCGCTTACCTCGGGTTAAGGTTAACCCGGTCTAGCGCGCAAGCTCCGGGCGGCGATAGGCAAGCGCTTCGGCGATATGCTGGCGCTTGATGTCGCTCGCGCCTTCAAGATCGGCAAGCGTGCGCGCAACCCGCAAAATCCGCGTATAGC
>JBAQHC010000772.1:0-1783 GCA_049288095.1 Alphaproteobacteria bacterium
CCTCCATGCCTGCTGACTCTAACGTCAGATCTTTGGCCGCCGTATCGGCGCCCCGGACGATCAACGCAAGTCGCTGAAGCGCGCGATCCGCGAGGTTGTACTTTTTGATGATGGCATCGAAGCTACACTTCGCTCCGTGATGCCCCAACTCCACTTCTGGAACATCGAAGGGAATCGCGCCTTCGCGCTTCGCGACATCCATCACCTGATCCGGCGGCACATATAAAAACTCGGCCTGTGGGTCGACAAATCGTTTGATCAGCCAGGGACAGGCCACACGGTCAACTTTCGGTCGTGCCCGGGTTACCCATTTCATATCTGCCTCCCAATTTTCGGAGGGTAATTGACACAGTTCGTACTGGTTGATACATCTGTTATATAAAAAGATTCAAGTGTCAATACAGCGGGTGAACAATTCAAACAGCGGGCGGTGGTTGCTGCTCATCCATCAGCTTCCACCTAAGCCTGACTACTTTCGCGTAAAGATTTGGCGTAGGCTGCAGCGCCTCGGCGCGGTGGCGATAAAGAATTCCGTGTACGTACTGCCAAAAAACGATCAGACCCAAGAGGATTTTCAGTGGGTATTGCGTGAAATCGTCGAAGGTAACGGCGAGGCGTCGATATGTGAGGCCAATTTCGTCGATGGACTCTCCGACGAGCAGGTGGAATCCCTGTTCCAGACCGCTCGAGAGGCCGAATACCGAGAGATCTCCCAAGACGCCCGGCGCCTTGCCGACATTCCCCTGCCACGTGCGCGGCTCGAAGATAACCGCCGCACGCAGAGTGAAATTGATTTTGCCAGGCTGAAACGGCGCTTCGCCGACATTGTCGCCATTGATTTCTTTGGTGCTCCGGGACGTGAGGCCGCCGAAGGGCTCGTTTCGGGTGTGGAAACACGCATACGGAATAAACGGCTTGGCATCAAAGCTAACCGGGCAGCGACAACCCGCCGTGAGGCGTTGCAGGACAAAATGTGGGTTACGCGCCGGGGGATTCACGTGGACCGTATGGCCAGCGCTTGGCTCATTCGTCGCTTCATTGATTCGGATGCTCGCTTCAAGTTTGTGTCTCCGAAAGAGTATAAACCTCTATCCGGCGAGCTGCGTTTCGATATGTTCGAGGCGGAGTATACGCACGAAGGTGATCGCTGCACGTTTGAGGTGTTCGTGGATCGCCTCGGCCTCGACGATAACGCGCTTCGGCCCATTGCCGAAATGGTTCACGATATCGATCTCAAGGACTCGAAGTTTGCTCGGCAAGAAACTCCCGGAATCGAGCGGCTGATCGCTGGGATAGCAATGGCACATAGGGAGGATGAAGCACGGCTCACCCGCGCCTCGGAAGTTTTCGACAACCTCTACGAGTATTTCAAGAGAAAACGTGGCTAGAAAACAGTGCAGCAGTTGCCGGCGGGTTGACCTCCAAGAAGTGATGACTCGACAAACGGAATAAAAGAATGGAATCAGTTAATCCTCAGAAGAGAGTGCCGATCCGAGATTTGGTCCTGTACTACTTGCGTCTGGGAGCGCTTGGATTCGGTGGGCCGGTCGCGCTGTGCGGGCAGATGGAAAGAGAGCTTGTTCAGGAGCGCAAGTGGCTTACAAAAGATGAGATGCGTGAGGGAATTGCGGTATGCCAGTCCATGCCCGGACCTCTCGCTATTCAGGTGGGGATCTATATCTCCTACCTACGCGGCGGATTCTGGGGAGCCTGGGCTGGTGGTTGGGCTTTCATTCTGCCGAATTTCATCATCGTAGCCTCGCTCGGCGCCCTCTATACGTAT
>JBAQHC010000773.1:0-3898 GCA_049288095.1 Alphaproteobacteria bacterium
GAGCTGGCCGAGGAAGCTGCCTGAGAGCCGATTCTCGAACACGACAGGCACCGATTGGCTCTTGATCTTGCGCGGATGAAGCGCGCGCAGAGCGCGCGCCGCGGCAACACGCCCGATCTCTTCGGGCGCCGGCAAGTCGCTGCCGAATATCTTGCTGATGCCCTCGCTCTCGACCTGCATGTCGGCGCCTTCACCCGCAATCACCGAGCACCCGATGGACGAGGAGGAACTCGAATAGGCGCCCCTGAATCCGTCCGAGGTTGCGAGCGCGATTGTGCCGCGGCCCCAGCCGGCTGATGAGCCTTGCGAGTTGGTGATGCCCGGTGTTTCGAGCGCCGCAGCTTCGGCGGTTTTCGCGCGCTCGACAAGTTTCTCCGATTTCGGTTCGGCAGGATCGAAGAGGTCGAGATCGGCATACGACTTCGCCAGCAGGGATGGATCGGCAAGGCCGCAGAATTTGTCTTCTGGTGCGATGCGCGCCATGTCGACGGCGCGGCTTGCCAGCTCGCCCAGCGCCGCATCGGAAAGATCAGTCGAGGAGACGAAGGCCTGGCGCTTACCGATGAAGACCCTGAGGCCGCAATCCCCGCTTTCGGAGCGCTCGAGGTCCTCAAGGCGCCGCATGCGGAAGGAGGTCGAGACCGATACGCTCTCATAGATCAAGGCGTCGGCGGCGTCGGCCCCCGCCGCTTTCGCACGTATGAGGAGCCGGTCGAGCACCTCGAGAAGGTGTTTCTCTTCAAGCTTGGGGTCCTCATGCATCGAGGGTCTCCATCCTGGTTGGCCGGCTTAGCACCAAGCTTTGCACCACCTGGCGCACCGCCGCCAACCCCAATCGCGCAGCCAGCGGAGCCGTCGAGGTTCCAATATCCGCTTGATCGTGGCGCTGGAACCAGTTGTCATGTCGCGCGCCGGTCATCCAGCATTCACCTCAGCCGGCCTAGGGTTTCGAAGGGCTCGGCACGTTCGCGGGGCGAGTGGAAAGGGGCGCACGTCATGAAGGGCATTCGCCGGTTGGCGCCGCTGGTCGCGGTTTTTCTGATCGCGGCCTGCGTATCTCAGGGCCTTTATCGGCCCGCGACATCGGCGCGGGGCACGGGCTATAGCGAGCAGCGGCTCGAGACCAATCGCTGGCGCGTCACTTTCACCGGCGGGCCATCGACTCCGGCAGGCATGGTCCAGGATTTCGCGCTGCTGCGAGCGGCCGATCTCACGCTGAGCATGGGCTATGAGTGGTTTATCGTCGCCGGACGGCAGACGGCAACGCAGGACTCGGGCTATGGCCCGCGCTTTTCCGGCGTGTGGGGGCCGCCCTGCGGCCGCTTCGGTTGCCGCAGCGCGATCTATGGCGGATTTTGGTACGATGATTACGACCAGAACCGCCTTTCGGCCTCGCTCGACATTGTGATGGGACGCGGCCCCAAGCCCCCCGACGCCAACGCCTATGACGCGAGGGACGTGGCCAACACGATCCGCTCGCGCAGCAGCGCCGGCTACTGAGCGCCGGCTTCGCAATTTCACGAATGAAGTGAGCGCTCCGTCAAAGCGGGGAGAACGCACCTATTCGTTTGCGCGATTTTTCGATTTTCCGGTCCGGAGATCGTTGCCGATCAAGCTCTTATCAAAGTTGCGACCGAATCCCGCTTGCCGCCTAACGGTGAACAACTCCCTGGGCAGTGCCTCCGCGACTAGACTAAACCCTGCCCGTGAAATGGGGTGCCCCATCGCCCTGCGCAAGTTCAAACTTTACCTATGGGGCGGGCCAACGCGGCATCGAGCGGCGGATCGCGTCCCAATGTGTAGTCGGCGAAAGTCGGTCCCACTTTGATGTCTGGATCTGGTGAAACATTCTCACGCCGCACGAGCTGTGCCCGATACGGACGGCAATCCTTGCCGCGCCGATCAATCGCGCGTTCAAGAAAAGGTGGCTCGCAACGCCGCGCGCGCGTGATCTTCTTGATTGCCGCATAGCGCGGCGGCGAGGCGCGCTTCTTCATCGATCCGCCGGATGCTGAAAGCAGATCAGATAGCCATCTGGATCGCGCACGGTGAGCTGTCTCATGCCATAGGATTGCGTGATGGGTGGCTTGGCTGCGATGCCCTTTGAATGCAGATATTCATAAGCCTCGTCGACCGAGCGGCAGCCAAAGAAGATCGTCATATCCCGATGTGCCGCGACGCGCGCGGGGTCGGGGCTGTCCGGCCGCTCGTGCGCCTCATGAGCCGTGTTGAGCATGAGCTGGATGTCCTTGAGGCGCAACAGCACCCAATCATATCGGTCATCTGTGACGCGCGTTTCAGCGCGGACCCACTGAGACTGCACGGCACGCGAAGCCTGCACCACCTTGAAGCCGAGCAGATCGCGGTAGAAGGCAAGCGACGCCGGCATGTCGAACACTTGGATGAGCGCGGCCATGCCTAGAATATCGATCGGCATGGGGTCGACATGCGCTTTGAGCGCGCGCCAACTTGGAAATCCGTAGTTGCGCGCGATCTCGAGCTGCACATCGGCGAGCTTGGTTTCGGGCGCATTCGCGCGGAGCTCTCTTAAACGCTGTTTGGCCTCATTCTTGAGATGCTCAAGATTGGCGTGTGCGGGCAGCGAACGTGAATGAGCAGGATTTGGCTTTTGCGCCATTGGAAGACCTTCCTTCCGTCAAACGCCCGAGGTCCGCGCGCGCCGGGCAGGAAGCAAGGTTGATGTCGTAAGCGACAAGATCGGTGGGCTGTGCCCTTCACGCGGACAGTTGGCCGCCGCTGCGGCTCAAGCTCAATTTTATGGCAGGCCTGAGTCCTTTGACAAGCCGCTTGCCTGCAAGGCTTGATATGGCGTGCCGGGAAACGGCGATGCTCTGAGGGGGAGACGAAAGATGGCGCGGCTGGCCTTGACGACGATCGGCGTTCTGCACGAGCGCCCAGATCATGCGCGGATCAAAGGCTTTGTCGATCGTGTGCCCGATGTCTTCGCGGCTGCCGAGGGCAGCGAGGGTTTCATCGGCCGCTCGGTGATGGACCCCGAGACCGGTGAGCATGATTGGGGCGGCTATGTTTGCCCAAGCTTCTTGTCGGCGGAGCCGCGCGATCAAATCGCGCAAACGCTCTCGCTATGGCGTGACATGGAATCGGTGATGGCATTCGTCTACACCGCGCGCCATGGCGAAGCCTTGCGCCGCCGCCGCGACTGGTTTCGTGAAGGCGATTATCCGGTTCTCGCGGCTTGGTGGGTCGCCGATGATCATGAGCCGACCTGGGCCGAGGCCGGCGAGCGTCTCGAGAAGCTGCATACAGGCGGGCCTTCAGCCGAGGCGTTCACGTTCAAGAGCGCATTCGATGCGGACGGCAATCCTTGCCGCGCCGATCAATCGCGCGTTCAAGAAAAGATGGCCCGCAACGCCGCGAAGGCATGAGCGCTGTTTGGTAGTTTGCGGCACGCGCTAGAGCGCAGCCTTCAAGCGCGACATCACGCCATGACTTTGGCACGCACGCCCCGGCGAGCAAGCGCTTGATGCGCGCAACGCGCTCTGCATTTGCAGCGGCGTGATGTTTCGGATCGAGCGCGTTCGGCGCCATCAGCATTGCGACAAGAGATAGAAATTCATCATCGGTGAGCTGCGAGAGCTCGCGCCCGTAGTAATGCCGCGCACCTTGCGCAAAGCCGATAATGTCGGCTTGCTCATCTGTGCCGAGATAGGCGACGGCGAGGGCGGCATGCAGGATATCCGGCTTGGAAGCGAGCGGCGTAAGCGCGAACTTTGCAATCAGCATCAGCTCGAGCTTTTCGAACCCCGGCTTGAACGGATGAAAATAGAGGCGCTTGGCAAGACCCTGCGTCAGAGTCGTCTGGCCCGCGCCGGGCGTGGCCAGATCGATGCCGTCATTGTTCCAGAAAGTTGGATCT
>JBAQHC010000774.1:0-1654 GCA_049288095.1 Alphaproteobacteria bacterium
TGGCTGGCGACATTCCCTTCGACATTGCGGACGAAGCGGCCCAAGAGAATGTGCTGACGGAGATCATGGCGTGCTGCACCTCAGGCCTGTCGACAATTGCCACGGGCGCGGATGAGGCGCCTGTCGGCGCGCTGCTCGTGCGTCGTGATGACTTCGATTGGGGCTTGTTCAACGGTGAAGCCCTGCACATCTGCTATATTCCGCTCGCGCCCGACCGCCGCAGCGGCGAGGTTTTGTCCGCGCTGGTCGGTGATGTGCAAGAGCGCAAGCCGCCCATCTATGCCAGCGTGAAAAGCGGCGACAAGCTCGGCCTAGCCCAAGAGCTCAAGAAGCTCGGTTTCGCGCATGAATGCACGGCAGAAAATGGCTGGGGCGAGCATTTTCGCGAATATTGACTTCGTGCAACACATCCAAGCTCAAGAGATCGGTGAAGCGCCGGATCGTCTTCCGATCCTTGCCGCCGAAATCATGCCGAATGACATTGGCATCGCCGTCTTTGCCTGAGCGGGACTGCATGGGCGATCGCCGCTATTATGGCGGTCCGTCGTCGGCTGCGGCCTTGGCGGGCTTTTTCTTTTTCTCGGTTTTCGCCGCGGCATAGGCGCCGGAATTCTTCAACAGGATTGGCGGCTGGCCGACCACATATTGCGAGATCCAGAAAAGCGTCCGCTCCAGCGCCCTCGCAGAGGACTCCTCATCGAGGCTCTCGCCGTCGCTGCAATCAAAACCGGGGCCGGCCGGATAGGTGAATGCGCTCACATCAGGCCGTCGAGCGCGGAATTGAATTATTTTCTCCATCGGCACCTGCCCGTCGCTTTCACTGAAGTGGATGAGCGTGGGTATTCTTCGCTTCTCGCCGTAATCGTCGACAATTCCCCGGCCATAATAGGCGATGGTGCAGGCAAGCCCTTTCAGCCGGTTGGAAGCGAGATAGGCGAGGGTGCCGCCCGCCGAATATCCGACAATCGCGACCTTGCCGGCGTCTTTGACGGCATCGATCACAGCTTGAATGTCAAGCAGCGCTGACTCCGCGCCGGCATTCATCAAATCGCTCGCATCGGCGGCGCTGGCTTTGTCGCCGGCATTGGCCGTGACGCGTTCGATCAGTGACGGCGCGATTGCGACATAACCCTGCGCCGCGAATTTATCCGTCGCTTCCGTGGTATGTGCATCGATGCCAAGCATGTCCTGCAAGACGATGACTGCGCCCTTCGGCGCTTCCGCGGGGTCGGCGCGATAAGCCGGAAATTTGTGGCCGTCGCTTGCCGTCAGCTCGATCATGACACCTTGTCCTTGCATATCGCATGCAGATGAATGACGGAAACGCAACCAGGTCCGCCATTCAAGTGCAGTTGCAAGCTTGTTATGCAGATAAGGTGCCAATGTCGTGGCATCGGCGCGCACTGAATGCTCTCACTCAATCGCCAATGGCAATCATCACATCCGAAGCTTTGATGATGGCGTGCACTGCATCGCCGACCTTCAGCTTGAGATCGTCGATGGATTCATTGGTGATTGGAAGAGGTTACCATCGTGCCACCGATATCGACGCGGACATGCGCCGTGGTGGCGCCCCTTTTGATTTCGATGATTTTGCGGGCAAGCGCATTGCGCGCTGAAATTTTCATGTGGTGCCTTTCTCCGGTTGCGATGA
>JBAQHC010000775.1:0-1585 GCA_049288095.1 Alphaproteobacteria bacterium
CTTCGGCGGCACGCCGCTCATCCTCGGCCTGGCGAGCCGCGAAGGCGTCGGCGACGCGCAGGTTGCGGGCGACGAAGACGCTGGCGGCGAACAGCGCGATCGGCGCCAGACCCGTCAACCGGCACCAGCCCTTTGAGATGTCGTTGGAGGCCGGGTCCTTGACCGTGGCGTAGGCGCGCTCGGCGGCGGAGCGCCGCGCGTAGGAGCGGCGGTGCTCCGCAGAGGGGTAGTCGTGTTTCTGTGCGGTCTTGGCGTTGACCGAGGCAGGCACCGTGATCGTGCGCTGGGCGCAGCAGGTAGGCGGGTGCTCGGGCGGGGAGATGACCTCCGGACGGGTGTGGCCGAGCTGCATCGACTCAGGCCGCAAGGGGCAGCGCAGCTTGCCCTGGGCGGCGGGGCAGCCGACGCGGTGGTAGCCGTCTGCGTCATAGCCCGCGAGCGGCGCCAGCTTGTGCTTGGCGAGCTCTGCGGCCTTGCGGTCGTGGGCGGCAGTCTCGGCCTCCGTAGCGCCGCGGGCGAGCGGTCCCAGTTCCAGCAGCGTGGTCGGCGTCGCCGGGCAGTAGAGCGCCCCGTTGGCGAGGGTTGCTCCCATGTGGGTTCCCTTCGGCCCACGGTCATGGGGATGCAGGTCCTGGACGAGATTTGCCCCCAGGCGCCGCAGCGGCAGCGCCCACGTCTCCGCCACCCGGTGGGCATAGCCCGAATCGGCGAGGACGTCGCCGACCTCGATCCCGGCGGCGGCCATCCGCTCCAGCACCGGCACGAGCGCCGGCGGCGGGTCGACCCCGCAGCTCGTGAGCCCGATGCGGCGCACCAGCTCCGCGACGGCGGGGCCGCGCTCCTCCTTGACGGCCGTGACGACCTGCAGGTAGTAGCCGTAGAAGGCCTCGTCGCGCTCGCCGGGCGAGTTGCCGCGCCGGTGTCCCCAGGTGGCCTCGGGGTCAGCGCAGCGCTCGCCGCCCTTCGGCGGTGGGCAGGAGAACGTCTCCAGGTCGGTCCAGTCGACGGCGTAGGAGCTCGTCTCGGGCTTCCCGCAGAGCTCGACGCTCGCCTCCAGCAGGGCGTCGAGGATCTCCGAGAGCTCCTCGCAGGGCTCCCCGTCGGGCTCGGCCTTGGCCAGTACCCTCGCCACGAGCCCGAAGGTGCGCTCCACCTGGCGGTAGGTGAGCCGGTGGGGGCCGTCCTTCCACTCGGCGATCACCCCGAGCCGCCTCTGATCTGCCTGGGGCAGCGCGCAGAGCGCCTCGTGCACCCGGCTCAGGTGCGCGGGGCGCCCGTCGACGGCGACCAAGAGCATCCCCACGAGCAGCGTGCGCACCGAGAGCTGGCGCCGCCGCGCCCCGACCGGCAGCATCGCCTCGATCCGCGGGGCGATGCCCGAGCGCTCGACGACTCCCTCCAATCGCTCAAGCTTCGCCTCAGCCTCCATGGCCTCCTCCGAGCAATGCGACGGCGGTCTCCTCCTCGGTCTCGGGCAGCTCGGCCACCAAGTCGCCGAGCCGCTGGGAGCAGCGCAGCCCGGCCGCGTCCATGAACGCCCGCAGGCCGATCAGCTCGGCGCACTCGCAAAGCCAGCTCGCCCGCA
>JBAQHC010000776.1:0-7554 GCA_049288095.1 Alphaproteobacteria bacterium
CGAAGAGGCTCTGCCCGTCATCGGGCAGGAACGCATCAAGATAGACGAGCGATTTGATCCGCGCGCCATAAAGCGCCGAAACGCCTGTCACCACCATTCCGCCGTAGGAGTGGCCGACAAGAACGAATTCTTTGATGCCTTCGTACTCGATGACGGTCGCGATATCCTTGATATGAAGACTGAGATCGATATCGGGATTCAAGAGATGCGCGCGATCGCCGAGCCCGGTAAGCGACGGCGCATAAACATCGTGCCCTTTCGCTCGCAATATCTTGGAAACGCGATTATAGCCAGCGCTACCGCCCCACGCGCCGTGGACCAACACGAAATTCGCCATGCTCAGCGCCCCACTTCTTCGAGCAGCATCTTTGCAAGACCCTCTGGGTCCTCGAGCATCGCAAGATGTCCCGTCTTGATCTCGCCGAGCTCCCAGCCAAGGCCCTTCGCCTTATCGTAAAAGCGTCTGAAATTCTGCTGCCCGCCCGTCGCCAAGATATAGCGGCGGCGCTTGATCGACTTCTCGGCGCCGGAAAGCTTCACCGGTTCGATCAAAGTCAAAAGCGGCTGACGATCCTGCGCGCGGATCGAGCGCGGCTTGTCCGGATCAGCGCCCTGGCGGATGAAATCCATCGAGACGATACGGCCGGGCATGTCACGCTGCCCATCGATAAAGAAATCATGCGCGCTCTCACCGCCGATATCCCAATGCGACTGGTTGTTGTCCGGCACGAACGCATCAAGATAGACCAGCGATTTGATCTGCTCTGCGCACAGCGACGAAACCCCGGTCACGACCATCCCGCCATAGGAATGGCCGACCAGAATGACATCGCTCAAGCGCTCGTAAACGAAAACATTCGACACATCTTTGATGTGCGTTGAAAGATCGATGCCGCCATGAAGCAGATGCGTGCGCTCACCAAGCCCCGTGAGTGTGGGAGCAAAGACATCGTGGCCCGCAGCGCGCATGATGCGCGCCGTCTTGGACCAGCACCAACCACCGATCCAAGAGCCATGAACCAAAACAAAAGTCGCCATAATATCCTTCGCGTGGGGGAAGCCTAGTGCGCCGTTGAAGTGACGCCGAGATCTTTCATGATTTGCGGAATCTGCTGGCCGATTTGGCCGCGGCTGTAGGCAAACGCCTTGGGCGTCGCCGGCCGCGCGTAAATGCGCCTGAGCCAATCCATATAGTAGGGCGAGACTTGATCATTCGCGGTCTCGGGAAATTGGAGATGAATGCGGTAGGCGTTGGCGAAAATGGCGATGTCCGCAACCGAGAATGTCGGCCCCGTGAAATAGGCCTTCGTCTCCGATAGGCGCTGATTCATCATCTCGATGCCGGCCCGAACGCCGCCTCGCGCGTCTTCAAGCTGCTTTTCGGTGAATGTAGCGCTCATGGCCGTCGACCAAGCGATGCGGCGCTCTTTCGTCGGAATCCGCGCGATGATGCGCTCCTGCTCCTCTTTGCTGCGCTGGTTCGCACTGCCAAGCCGTGACCAGCCAAGCACCGAGAGCGAGCCCGACCACGCGCTGCCATGTGCCGCCCACCAGCGCATCAAATAACGTTCGTAAGGATCCTTGGGAACGAAGCCCGGGCCAGGCAGCGCTTCACTGATATATTCGCAAATCTGGGTCGACTCGGTGAAAACCTTGCCGTCGACGACGAGTGTCGGCAACGTGCCTGCCGGATTGCGTGCGAGGTATTCGGGATTGTGCTGCTCGAATTTCAGCATGTCGACGTAATGAAAATCGAACTCGGCATTCTTTTCACAAAGCGCAAAGAACGCCTTGCCCGAATTGGAGTTCGGCTCCCAGGTATAAAGGTCGATTTTCACGGGGCTCCTCCCGCCGAAATTCGGCGACTTTTCACCGAGACTAGCTGCAAGTTCTGCATCGGCCAAGCGACCCGCGGAGTATTCGCGATCTCGTGAAAGACGAAGGCACGCGGGCATTGACACGGCGCGCCTCGGTGACCGAACCTCAGTTCCAACAACAACATCACTGACGCTAACAGCAGCGCACGGTTCTGGAGGGAAGAATGTCTTCAACGCCCGCACGCGGTGTTCCAAAGAGTCTTGATAGAGCGGGGCTGGAACAACTCGTCGATCAATATTGCGCCGCGGTAGTTGCGCACGACCCGGGACGGTTGCCGCTTGCAACGGACGTTCGCTTCACCGAAATGGGTCAAGAGCTCGAAATTGGTGACGGGTTTTGGGGCACGGCGAGTGGCATAGGGAACTACAAGAGCTATTTCGCCGATGTCGATGCCGGCGAGGTCGGCGCGTTCGTCACTATGGTCGAGAGCGGCAACCCGGTGCTCATGGGGCTACGGCTCAAAGTGCAAATTGGCCGCATTACCCAAATCGAAACGGCCTTTTATCGCCGTGGCGGCGGCCCGGCTTGGAATGATGCCGGCATCGACAATTTGAACGCACGCGGGCGCCCGTTCGACATGTGGCTCAAGGAGATCCCGCCAGCCGAGCGCATGTCGCGCCAGGACCTTATCAACACCGCCAACTGCTATTTTGCTGCGCTCGAGAACAATGACGGCAAAGGCTATTATCCGTTTACGGATGAATGCCATCGGCTCGAGAACGGCGTTGCGACCTCGAATAACCCCGACCTCAAAATGGGCGATGCCACTTTCAACCCGGCGGCGATGAAGGTGAAGGACTCGATGGCCTCGGGTTTTTATGGCGTCGTCACCCGCATACAGGATCGGCGCTTCCCCATTGTCGACCGCGAACGTGGCGTCGTGCTCACATTTGGCACATTCTGTCATGGCGGCACTGTGCCGGTCGTCAAGCTCTCCGATGGCCGCGAGTTCAATATGCGCTTTTTCAATCGGCCTTCCTCGATCCTCATCTTCGAGGCCTTCAGGATCGAGAAAGGGCTGATTGCGCAAGTCGAGGCGCTTGGCACCTCCGTGCCGTATGCGCTCAAGACCGGCTGGCCCGGCGGCATTTCCGGCCACTAGTCCAGTCCGAACGCAAGATTATGCGGCGGCGCGCTTGCCGCCGTTGATCTTCGCAATCACATCATCAACAGTCAGGACCTGCGCGAACACAAGCGAAAGGCTGGCACATGTTGCGCGCTGGATTTCCTGACGCGTAAGACCACCAAAATCGAAGGTAGCCGTGCCGTCGCTCGTGAACAGAACTTTGAAGTCGCGCACTGCGGCTTCCCTCGCTGTCGTCTCGCAGCAGACATTGGTGCAAATGCCAGTGATGATGACCGTATCGATGCCGCGCGAACGCAGGATCAATTCAAGGTCAGTCGCATAAAACGCGCCATAGCGCGGCTTCTCGAGGAGAATGTCGCCGGGCTCGACGACCAGCCCCGGATGCAGCGCAGCCGAAGGTTGGTCGAGATCAAGCAACCGCTTCGAAATCACATCGCCCGCAAATTCGCTTGCAATGCCGACATTCGAATGGTCGGGCCGATAACCGACAATAGTATGCACGACGAGTATGCCGGCCTTGCGGCACTCGGCGCTCAGCCGATTGATCCGCTTAAGCACGATGGGGCCATCGGGCGCGGCAATCGGCGAGTTTTCGACGAACACGTTCTGCATGTCGACGTTGATAAGCGCTGTCTTACTTGGAACGATTGCGAAATCGACCATGAAATCCTCCCTCGCTTCAGCCAGCCTGTGCCTCAAGCATCTTAACGCGCTCGACTTCTTTTGCGTAGGGCTTGACGCCGAATAGGAAAATAATGAGAGAAATCGGCGCAAAGACTGCCGTTGAAAGGAAGATCGCCCATTTGATCTGCGACTCATCGCGCAGCACGAGATCGGTGATGAGCGCCGTCACCATCGGCCCGATCGAAACACCGACAACGCTGAAGATAAGCAGGTAAAGTGCGGTAAGTTTGCCGCGCAATTGGCTGGGCGTGATGCTCTGCATCGCAACATTCTGCGACGGGCCTGCCATTCCGACCGTGACGGCCGAGAAGGAAAACAGGGCCCATGACAGCCAGGCATTGTCGACAAGTGGCGCTATCAGGGAGACCGGCAAGGCAATAATTCGCGAGATGATCAACACCCGATATGGACCGGTATGTTTCCCGGTCTTCTCATAGTGGTTCATCATCAAGACTGCTATATAGAGAAATAGCGTTACGCCGAACAGTGACACGCCGCTGTTAAGAAGCGCGACATCGGCGGGCTTCCAGCCGAAAGTGCGTAGATAGAACAACGGCATCCATTGCAGATTTCCGGCCTGAAGCGATGACACGGCGAGACCCAAAAACAGCGGACCATAGACGCTCCAATTCTTGAAGAGATATTTGAACGCGATAGCGTAATCGCTGAACAAGCCCGATTTTTCCGGCATGCCCTGAGCAAGCTGCTGCGGCAGCACGCGCCGCTTGGGCTCCTGCAATGTGAAGATCATGAGCAGGCCGACAAGCACGCCCGGCGCGCCGACCATCACAAAGATCAATTGCCAGCCGCGGATGATGCCCCATGGCACGGCCATATTGGGAAGATCAGCGAAAGCCTTAATCAAAAATGCGCTGATAAAAAGAGCAAGGGCAGGGCCCAGAATTGAGCCGAGTTGCATGGTCGCGATAGCCCGCGGCAGCCTTGCGCGCGGGAAAAGGTCGGACAGAATCGAATAAGACGTCGGCCCATTGACCGCCTCGCCGGCGCCGACCAAAAAGCGCGCGATAAACAGCTGAATGAAATTCTGCGCGCCGCCGCACAGCACCGTACCGATGCTCCACGTAGTAATGCCTGCCGTCAAAATCCACTTGCGCGGGCGGCGGTCGATGAAATAGGCGAGCGGGACTCCAACGAGTGTGTAAAACAAGCCGAAGGACCCACCGAGCAGCCACCCAAGATCGATATCGGTCAGTTTGAGATCGTGTTTTATGTATGAGGTGAGATAGGTCACGATGTTGTTGTCGAGCATCGCGAACGTGGCAGAAATTATGAGAATGAACACTGAGTACCAAGCGACACGCGGCTTCGGCCACGCACTATCCGATCCGGCCGGCTCTTTGCTGGCCGCGAGATATTCCGCCTCGATGATCTCGCTCGCTTCGTCGCTCATATGGGATTCTCGTAGGTCTGGATGGACAAAGTAGTTGCTTCAGTTGAAGACGCCTTCAGCGGGCGGCACGCGCGTCATCTTATGCGCATGGAGGCGCGGCAGCACTTCCTCGCCAATGCGCTTGATTTGGTTCATCACCATCTCATGCGGCATCGCGCCGGGATTGCACATCAGAAGCACGGTTCCCGCACCTGTCACCTCGGCCTGACGAATAATGTGGTCAGCGACCTCATCCGGCGTTCCCCACGGAAGTTCATCGGCGCGTTCCGCGAGCTGTTCTTGCGTGATGCCGAAGACCGGACCGCGCCCGGATCTCGCGCCTGCGGGTGACGGCGCAAAGGGGCGGATGGCAGCGCCCGAATAGCCCGAGCTCGCGAGCGTTCCGAATCCAGGCTGATCGATGCCGACCAGGGTGTTGTGCAGATAACGGTAATACGGCCCACACTCCTCAACAGCCTGCGCCTTGGAATCGGCGACATAGCAACTGAGCTGCATGTTGATCATGTCGGGCGTGACCCGGCGGCCGTGCTTTGCTTGGCACTCGGCGTAGTAACGCACGATCTCTTCCTCGACACCGCCCGCCGCCAAGCTCAGCCAGGAAGATGGCGTAATGCCGGCATTCACGCGCGCCGCCCACTCGATCGATTCCTTGCTGCCGCTGATCGGCACCCAGATCGGCGGATGCGGCTCCTGCACGCAGCGCGGCCAGATCGATATGTCTTCGAACTTGAAGAACTGACCTTCGAACGAGAAGCTCTCCTCGGTCCAAGCTTTGCGCATCACCTCGAAGCATTCGTCGAACCGCGCGCGCGATTCACTCAGCGGAATATTGAAATAGCGATATTCGCGCGGGATGCCGCGCGCCACGCCGCAAATGATCCGCCCGCCGGTCAGATTGTCGAGCATTGCGATCTCTTCCGCGAGCCGCAAAGGCTCGTGGATCGGCAGCAGATTGCCCAAGATGAGAATCTTCATCTTGCTCGTCACTTGCGAGATCGCGGCGGCCATAAGGTTTGGCGAGGTCATCGTTCCATAAGGTGTGCCGTGGTGTTCGTTGAAGCTGACGCCATCGAAGCCCGCCTTCTCCATCGCCACCCATTCCTTGAGATGCTCTTGATAGGTGCGCATCTGCACGGCGGGATCGAAATAGCTCTTGGTGAGCTTCGGCATTTTGCCGTCGGCCTTGAGATGGTCGAGATTTTCGCCATAAGGCAGAAGATCGAACAGGAAGACTTTCATTGTTGTGGTTCTTTCCTATTCCCATCCTTCGACAAGCTCAGGATGAGGACCGAGCCGGAAATCCTCATGGTGAGCCTGTCGAACCATGACCCTCAATCACGCAAGCGCTTCGGCAGCGGGAACGAACTTCACTTTGTGCGCCTTGAGGCGCGGCAACACCTCTTCACCGAGCCGGCGAATTTGCTTCAGGAACATGTGCTGCGGCATGGCGCCGACATTGCACATGAGGAGCACCGTGCCGGCGCCTGTAGTCTCAACTTCGCGAATGATCGCGTCCGCCACTTGATCGGGCGTGCCCCACGGCATGGTCTCGGCCATTTGCGCAACGGCCGCTTGATCCATTCCGCCGAACGCACGCGGTGGCGGCCCGCCCGAGTTCGGCGGCGGTGAAGCTTGCGCCCGCAAATGGCCGCGAGCATCCGGGCTGTTGTAGCCGGAGCCCGCGATCTTCGAGAAATCGCCCTGATCGTAGGGAAAGAGGTAGTTGAAGAGATACCGCATATAGGGCCCACATTCCTCGACGGCCTGCGCCTTTGAATCGGCAACATAGCAATTGATCTGAATGCTGAGATGATCCGGCGTCATCCGCTTTCCCCTCGCGCGGAGGCACTTGGCGTAGTGAACGATGATGTCTTCGCGCGCCTGCTCCGCCATGGTGCCCATTCCGGACCCCGGCGTGATCGGCACATCATTCGCGGCCGCCCACTCAATTGAATCCTTGCTCGCGGCAATCGGCACCCACACCGGCGGATGCGGCTTCTGCACCGGCCGCGGCAGGATTGAGATGTCGTTGTAGGAGTGGAACTGGCCCTCAAAGCTGAAGCGGTCCTCGGTCCACGCCTTCTTCATGATCTCATAGGCTTCGTTGAATCTCGCGCGCGATTCATTCAACGGGATGTTGAAATATTTGTACTCGCGCGGGATGCCGCGCGCGACGCCACAGATGATCCGTCCACCCGTCAAATTGTCGAGCATGGCGATCTCTTCCGCGAGCCGGAGCGGATCATGAATCGGCAGCAAATTGCCGAGGATCAAAATCTTCACGCGTTTGGTCCGCTGCGAAATCGCTGCGGCCAAGAGATTAGGTGAAGTCATCAATCCATAAGGCGTGCCGTGATGCTCGTTGAAGGCAATCCCATCAAAGCCGACACGCTCGACTTCCTCCCATGCATCAAGATGCTCGGCATAGGTGCGCACTTGAATTTCGGGATCGATGTGCGGGCTGAACGGCCAGGGCAATCGGCCGTTTTGAGCG
>JBAQHC010000777.1:0-13302 GCA_049288095.1 Alphaproteobacteria bacterium
TGGTGTACCAGATCGACACTTGTTGGTCTTGCAGATTGCGATACCAGCGTTCAGGCTCGTACTCCGCCTCGTCGACCAGCATTGTGACGCCGTTCACGAGCGGCGAAATGATCCCGTAGGAGGTTCCGGTCACCCAGCCGGGGTCCGAGGTGCACCAGAAGATGTCGCCCTCGTGAAAATCGAGCGCGTAATAACCGGTTATGTAATGTTCGAGCACGGCTTGATGAACGTGAATGGCACCCTTCGGCATGCCTGTCGTGCCGCTCGTGAAATGCAGGAGCGCCATGTCTTCGGGTTTCGTAAGCACGGTTTCGAAGGAGTCGCTGGCCTGCGCCATTAAGGCCCGCAGATTGAGCGTTCCCACCGGCGGCGTTCCTTTGCAGTCGGTGAGCAAAACGGCTTCAAGGCTGGGCAGCTCGCTACCTAGGCTTGCGACTTTCTTGGCGTAAAGCGCTTCACTGGTGATGAGAACGGAGGCATCGCCGCTCGTCATGCGCACCTTGATGGGCTCGGGTCCGAAATCGGAGAACAAGGGGGAGAAGACTGCGCCCGATTTCAACGTACCGAGCGCCGCGATGTATAGCTCAGGTACTCGGCCGAGCAATGAGAACACTCGTTCGCCGCGGCCAATTCCAAGCTTAGCCAGAACGTTAGCAAAGCGCGATGTCTGGCGGCTAAGATCGCTGTAGGTGTGGTCCCTGATCTCACCGAACTTCGAGAGCCAGCGCATGGCGAGCCTCTCGCCGCGCCCCGCGATCACATGCCGATCAACCGCCTCATGCACAATGTTAAGGGCGCCACCTGGAAGGCCTGAAAGCCGAGACCGAACATCGTCCCACGAAAAGCTCCGGCATACGGCTTCATAGTCACCGAGATTCGGTGAAACGCCGCGCAGCCCCACATTCTTTTTTCGTATTGTTTCGTATTTCATGCGCTCGGCGCCTCGGCTTTCACCGTACACTGAATTCAGGCCATCTTACGACACCGGCCGCTCTGATCGATATCAACCCGCCCCACCCCTCGGGTTTGTCATGCCTCAATCTTCCGGGCAGCCCGCCGGCCTAAGGTGCAGCAATACATTTGAAAAAGGGCGACAGAAGAAATGTCCAAGAGCCGAGGCACCGGAGATTCCGGGATTGCTGAAAGAGCGATAGAGCTCCATGCCAAGTATCGAGGCAAGGTGCAGATGCTCCCCAAATGCCCCGTAGAAGGGGCGAAGGATTTCTCGATCTGGTACACGCCCGGCGTTGCCGCGCCGTGCCTGGAAATCCAGCGAGACGCGCAGCGGGCATATGATCTCACCAACCGCGGCAATACGGTTGCGGTGGTGTCCGACGGCTCCCGCGTCCTTGGTCTCGGCGATATCGGCCCACTTGCAGGATTGCCGGTGATGGAGGGCAAGGCGCTCCTATTCAAGTTCCTGGGCGGGGTCGACGCCGTGCCGATCTGCATCAAGGCAAGAAGCGCAGATCAGATTGTCTCGGTTGTCGAAGCGCTCGAGCCCTCCTTCGGAGCGATCAATCTCGAAGACATATCTCAACCGAAGTGCTTCGACGTCCTGGCCCAATTACGCGGCTCGCTTTCGATTCCTGTCTGGCACGATGATCAGCAAGGCACCGCAGCCGTGGTCTTGGGCGCGCTGATCAATGCGCTCGACGTGGTCGGCAAGAAGCTAGACGATGTCAAGATCGCCATGATCGGTATGGGTGCGGCCAATGTCGCCAATTACCGAATCCTCAAAGCCGCGGGTGTGACTACTGGGAACATCATTGCCTGTGATTCGGTGGGCATACTTGGCCGGGAACGCACGGACGTAGAAGAACAGCAAGTAGCCTTCCGCGATAAATGGCGCGTATGCACCGAGACGAATAGCGAGCGCGTGAGCGGCGGCATCCCAGAAGCATTGCGCGGCGCCGATGTTTGCATCGCGTTCTCGCAATCCGGCCCTGGCGTGATCAAACCCGAGTGGATCTCTGCCATGGCCAAGGATGCGATCGTCTTTGCGTGCGCTAATCCAGTTCCGGAGATCTGGCCGCAGGACGCACTCGCCGCAGGCGTGCGGATTGCCGCAACGGGGCGCGGCGACTTCCCCAATCAAGTGAACAACGCCCTCGCCTTCCCCGGTGTCTTTCGCGGTGCGCTAGACGTGCGCACCCGCGCGATCACCGACGAGATGGCCATTGCGGTCGCACGGGCCCTCGCCAAACGCGCCGGCGAGAACGAAACGATCAGCGCGACGCGTCTGCTTCCGACGCTTGGTGAGCTGGATGTCGCTGCTCATGTTGCCGCAGCGACCGGACTGGAAGCCCAACGTCTTGGGCTTGCGACCATATCGTTGAGCGAACAAACGCTTTACCAGCAAGCATTGACGACGATAAAGGCCGCGCGAGAAAGTTGCGCGCGGCTTTGGCCGACACAACGATAACAGCAGACCATAAACGACTTGATGGCTTCTCTTACGGCGACAAAGCTGCGGGTTTGGATCCTCTCGGCAGCGGCAATACTTGTTATCGCGGCGCTCGCCCGAGGTCCGATCGTGCGAGCTTACGAAGCTTCGCAATTCGCTACAGATGTCGTTTCGGGTCTGAGTGTTACAAAGAACGGCGCCGAACTGCCGATCCGAATGCCCATCACTTATGAGATCGACGGCCGGAAATACGCGGGCGACATCTATGTTCCGCGCGGGCGAGCGCCACGCGCTGCCGCCGTTGCCGTCCCCGGCGTTGTTGCAGAGGGCAAAGACGACCCGCGGCTTGTGGCATTTGCGACGAGTCTTGCGAGGGCGGGGTTTCTGGTACTCACTCCGGACATTCCAAACATTCGCGCGTTGAAGATCGGCAGCTCGGATGCCGATTTTGTTGCGGCGGCGACTCGTTATCTCGCGTCACGAGCCGAATCCGGTCAGCCGCAATCGGTCGGGCTGTTCGCGTTCTCGTATGCGGCAGGGCCGGCAATAATTGCCGCGATGAAACCCGAGGCACACCACCTCGTGCGTTTCGTGTTTGCGGTCGGCGCCTATTATAATATCGAAGCTGCCGTCACCTTTCTGACGACTGGCTATTACCGGAATGAGACAGGCACGTGGACGCTTGGCCATCCTAGTCCTTACGCCAAATGGGTCTTTCTCATAAGCAACGCGGCACGCATTGAAAACGCGGATGATCGCAAGACGGTCGAAGCGATCGCCGATCGAAAACGCGCCAATGAAGAGGCCGACATCGGGGATCTCGTCCCAAAGCTGGGAGTGGAGGGCCGCGCTATCTACGCGCTCATGCTCAACAAGGATCCCGAGCGCGTCCCGAAGCTCATCGCTGCGCTCTCTGCGCCCGTCAGGCAGGAGATGAGCGCTCTCGATCTGCGCAACCAAGATCTACAATCGCTCGACGCGCGCCTCATCCTCATTCACGGCGTGGATGACACACTTGTTCCTTATACGGAAAGCATTGCCCTCGCTCGTGCCGCGGCTAGTGACGCCCATCTCCTCATTATTGGAAGCCTGGGCCACGTAGAGCCACGGCTCTCAAACTTCCCGGACATTCTGAAATTCTGGCAAGCGGCCTACGAGATTCTGGCCGAGCGCGATGCAATGCCAGAGCCGGCGAAAGCATGGGCGGCCGACGCTCGTTGAACGAGGCTAGACTTGCTTGACTCATAAACTTAGACTTTGGAAACCCACTGGCCGTCGGCTTTCACATAGCTGCGCTTGACGGCGGCCCAGGCGATCCGGTGCGACGCTTCTTCTTGGCGCGGATCGCCGGCATGTGCGGCGAAGGCGTGGTTGAATGCCTCGCGGTAAATATCCTGCGCGTGCCGTGGAAGATGATTGCGCACCGATGGCGGGAGATCGTCGTTTGTCGAATAGGGCATTGCGTAATTCTTGTTGCTTAGAAGGGCTTCCGCTTTCGATTCTCAATCAGCCGAGCCACTTGATCATTGGACGTTTACGCGGAACTGGCTGCGGCGTCACATCAGGATGACCAACAATGATCGGAGCGACGGGCACGTAATCTGCCCCAAGGTCAATCACTTGTCGCCCCTCGGTCGTCTCCAGCCAACGCTGTGCAAATCCGATCCAGCACGATCCAAGACCTTCGGCGCAGGCAGCCAACATCAAGTTCTGTGCAGCAAGAGCCGCATCTTCAGCGGCCCAGGCGGCACGCTTTGCCGAGATGAGAATAAGCGTGGGCGCGTGATAGAAGATATGAAACTCCGGATTTGCTAGATGATCACGAAGCTGGGCAGGCAACTCACCCTGTTCGACCGCTTTCAACATGTGTGCCTTGGACGCAGCCGATATGAGGTCGAGCAATTCAGCCGAGCGTATGACCGTAAAGTGCCAGGGCTGCGTGTTCATTGCGCTCGGCGCCTGTATCGCTGCGTCGATGAGGCGCTCAGTCAGAGTTTGCGTCACCGCTTTCCGCGCATAAGAGCGAACTGCCCGGCGCTGATAAATTGCTTCACCAACTTCCATTTGTAGATCTCCCAAATTCTTACTATTGGAGACCCACGCGAAGAGCGTTGATCCAACGCAAACGCCAACCGCGTTTGACCGGAAGGGGGCCGTAAAGAAGAACTCCCATTGGAACAGTCCAATGGCAGCCGCGAAGCAGCCTCTTTTGCCTCCGGAGAAATTTGTTTCAGGCCAAAGAGTCAGGCCGAAACTGGCGGTGGCGGCAGTCTGCCACGCACTCGTCTCCAACCAGATTCCCTGATCTGCGGGAAAATAACGCGGAATTCTCGATATTCTGGCTCAGTTTTGGGCGACATACTCGAGAATGGGTCGATCCTGCCGGCGCTTACGGCGGCCTCACACCTCGCGAATCGGGGTGGAGCGCGGCCTCTCGCAAGAGGTCTTGACCTTCGAATACGGTCCTCGTTCTCGCCAAGATCGCTGAGGCAGACCGAGCCCGGCCGGCTCCTCGATAAGGTCAATTAACCTGACCGCAAGCTGAGCCGCAGATCGCGTTAGCGCAGCGGATGCAAATGCTGGTTTACAGGCTGATCCGCGCTGTGGGCATACTCAGAGATGCTGCGTCGAGGAATTTCTGCCATGGCGAGAAATGAGGTGCCGACGAGCGGCGGGTCAAAGTCTCCCGAAAGTCGAGCTTGAACACAAATCCTCTATTCTTCGAATTTGTGTTCGCAGCGAGTACCATCCCCAACGCACCAGAAAACAGGCGAGAGACATGGCAAAGCGACAAAGCCCTGCGGGGCGAGAACTTCCGTCCGGCGCCGCCACGCTAGCCAAACGCTATCCGGAAGTCTGGGAAGCGTATGCAGGTCTCGGCGAGCGCGCAGCTGAAGCAGGGCCGCTCTCTCCTCGCGAACGGCGCCTCACCAAGCTCGCGCTTGCAATCGGCGAGGGTTCGGAAGGCGCTGTTCATTCGCATGTCCGCCGCGGCCTTGCAGAAGGGCTTTCGCATGAAGACTTCCATCACATCGCCGTGCTAGCCGTGCCGACACTTGGCCTGCCAGCTGCAATGCGTGCAATGACCTGGATCGATGACATCGCGATGAAGCCGGCCAAACGGTCGCGGCAGAAGAGATAAGCGGGGGCACGGCAAGGCCATGCGCCGCTTCGCACTCTTTGACTATGGATTTCGTCCGTTCTTCCTCGCTGCCGGCCTGGAAGCAATGCTCGTCATGGCCGTCTGGCAGACCGTTTATTTCCGACCCGAAGCCTGGCCCTCAACACCACTGCCTGCATCGCTCTGGCATGCGCACGAGATGGTGTTCGGCTTCGCCAGTGCGGCAATTGCCGGGTTTCTTCTCACCGCAGTTCCCAATTGGACCGGCGCTAAAGGCTATTCAGGCGGCTCGCTGATCGCGCTCGTTTTGATTTGGCTCGCAGGTCGCATTGCGATGCTGCCTTGGCTTGCGATGCAGGCACCGATCGCCGCAGCGATTGATCTCGCTTTCTTTCCGGCGCTCGCTGGCGTGCTCGCTTTCCCTCTCGTGCGGGCCGGAAAAGTGCGGAACCTACCCTTCCTCTTGCTCCTGGCCTTGCTCTTTGTCGCGAACGCGCTGTTTCACTTCGCAAATCCGACGACCGGGCTAATGCTTGCCGTAGATGTGATTCTGATTCTCGTCGTTGTGATTGGCGGGCGCATCATTCCGGCTTTCACGCAAACCGGCTTGCGCCAGTCCGGCGTCGAAATCTCGATCCGCGCCGCTCCTGCGCTTGAAGCGATCTCCATCGGCGCCGCCGCTTTGGTTTTGATCGGCGATCTTCTACCGATCGATCGCGGCAATAACGGGCTGATCGCTGCTGTCGCCGCACTTGCTCATGCGGTTCGTCTTGCCAGATGGAGGGGCTCAAAGACGCTGCGCTTCCCGCTTCTGTGGTCGCTGCATGCTGGCTATGCCTGGATAGTCGTTGCGTTCGCGCTCAAAGCGGCATGGATGCTGCTTGATGCACCGTTCGCGGCGAAGTGGCTGCACGCATTGACGATCGGAACCTTCGGAACGATGATACTCGCGGTCATGACGCGCTCTTCTCTGGGGCACACTGGCCGTCCCCTGAAAGTCGCTAAGGCGATTTCGGTCGCGTATCTGTTGGTGAGCGTTGCGGCATTTGTTCGCGTCCTTGGGCCCAGCCTCGTTCCATCCGACTATGGATTGACGATCGCGAGTTCCGGAATCTGCTGGCTTGTAGCGTTTCTATTGTTTCTCTGGATCTATGCACCGATCCTCGTCACGCCGCGCGCCGATGGAAAGCCCGGCTGATGGATTTGGCGATCGCCCGCGCGCTCCATGTACTTGCCGTCGTCATTTGGATCGGCGGGGTCGCCATGGTGACGAGCGTCATCCTGCCGAGCGTGCGACGCTTGAGGCATCCGGAGGAGCAACTTGCGCTTTTTGAGCAGGTCGAACGCCGTTTCGTCTGGCAGGCACGGGGCGCGATTGCGCTTGCCGGCCTCTCGGGAGTCTACCTCGTGTGGCGCCTGGATCTCTGGTCGCGATTTGTCGCCGCGCGCTTCTGGTGGATGCACGCGATGGTCGCGATCTGGTTCGTCTTTGGCTTCATCGTCTTCGTTGCCGAACCGCTCTTCCTGAACGCGTGGCTCGAGCGGCGCGCCAGGGAAGCTCCGGAAGCGACATTGAGGCTCGTGCAACGGTTACACTGGGTGCTGCTTACGCTCAGCGTGCTGACAATTCTAGGCGCTGTTGCGGGCAGCCACGGATTCTACTGGCCGAGCTGAGCTAGCTGCACGAACATGTTCCGCTCCTGGCGAGCGACCACGAGATCATCTCGCTCAAGCATGTTCCTGCCGGCGATAGAGCGCCCTGCATCTTGCCCATGAGCTTCACCCAGTCCTCGTCGCTGGCCTTGTTGAGGAAGGCCTGAACCGCGGTATGGGCGAGATCGCAAGGATCGCCGCCCTGCTCATCAGCAGCCGAGCAGAACTCGGATAAAGCGCTCAGATTGTCCGCCTCGAGCAGCAGAGCATGTATCTGCGCGCTGTCGCTCAGCTGCTCCAAAATCTCACCAAGCGTGCTCATTTCGTTGTGCCTTCGAGCTCGATGCCCTCGATTCTCGCCTCCGCGATCAGCTTTCCGACATAGGCTGCTGCATTCCTTCGCCATGTCAACTCGCGCAAGTAGTTGTGAATGTGATCCTTCACATAGTCGAATGGCAGCACCTCTCCCTGAACGACTCTGTCCAGCCGAAGCAAATGAACCCCAAAGCGTGAGCTCACCGGCGCCGAAATCTCCCCTTCATCAAGCTCGTCGAGCGCCTCGGCGATCTCCTTTACGAGATCGGTGCGCGACATTTGGCCGAGATGCCCGCCGCTCGCGCGCGATTCGCAATCCGAGCGCTCTCTTGCAAGCTCTGCGAATCTGTGCGGGGCCTGCACGAGATCCATAAGCGTCGCCGCCGCACGCTCATTGGCTGACGCGCGCGCTTCGGTATCGCCCGGGTCAGCGGCAAAGAGTATGTGGGACGCCTCAAAAAGATCGGGTGCGCGAAACCGCCGCTCGGCATTGGCTTCGTAATAGGCGCGGCAGTCCGCCTCTGATGGCTCGCACTGTGGAACCGCGGCTTCTGTCAGCGCGCGTATGCGTGCCTCATCCTCCGTTTCACGCTTGCCGGGCAGCACTTCCTGCGGCTCGGCGCTGATGCCAAGCCGGATCGCCTCTTCGAGCAACAATGTCCGCACGATGAGCGCGCGCGTCGCCTCGCGATAGGCAGCGCCGGGAGTCTTGGCGGGATGATGCTGCGCCTCTGCGGCGATCATCTGCGGCGGCAGCACTCTCTCGTTTACTTTAATGGTGGCGCGTTGCGACATCTCACGCCCTCTTTGTCCGCACGATCTGATAACCGCGCCTGCCAAGATACCAGATCGGCGCGCTCAGCATGTGCACGAGCCGCGTGAACGGGAAAATGAGGAAGATCGTCAGGCCCAGCACCAGATGCGCTTTGAAGATCGGATGAACATGCGCGACGAAATCGGCCGCGCCGGGACGAAACGTTAAGATGTGCTGCGCCCAGTTCATCAGATTGACCATCTCGGCACCATCCAGGTGATGCAGCGAGACGAAGATGCTGGAAAGGCCCAGGAGCAGCTGCGTCAGTAGAATGAACAGGATGGCGATATCGGCAAAGGATGACGTCGTGCGAATGCGCGCATCAAAGAGGCGCCTGTGCAGCAGCATCAGCAGTCCGGAAAGGCACATGGTTCCGGCGATGCCGCCGACGGTGATTGCCAATATCTGCTTCGCGCCATGCGGAATGCCGAGCGCCTCGAAAACTGCAATCGGCGTCAAGAGGCCGCCGGCATGGCCGAGAAAGATCACCAGAATGCCGATATGGAAGAGATTGCTGCCCAAGATGAGCTGACGGCGGCGCAACAGCTGGCTCGACTGGCTGAGCCACGTATATTGCTCGCGGTCGAACCGTACGGCGCAGCCGACCACGAAGACGGCGAGACAGATATAGGGGTAGATGCCGAAGAGAAACGTGTTGAGCCAGCCGCTCATGACAGCACCTCTTCGTTTGCCGTGCGCGCGTCCTGCGCGATCGGCGCGCCCATTTTGTTGAGGAGGTCGCTCACGCGGGGGCAGCCATCGCTGCTCGCATCGCCCGGGCCGAAGCGGACCTCAGCTTCTTCCCACGCTTTGTCGACCGCAGCGAGATCGTGCGGATCCTCGATTCCGGTTTCGCGGAGCTCGGCAAGCGCCGCCTCATCGGGCTGTGCTTGCGCGATGGCGATGAGCGCATCGAACACAGCGGAATAGGCGCTGCTGCGTTTCTTAAGGCGCTCCGAGAGCGCGGCGAGAATATGCACGGGCTCACTAAGGAACTCGCGTCCCACAGCCGCTGGCTGCGTCGAAAGGAATTCGAGAAACAAGGGAATGTAGTCGGGCAGCTCCTTGGTTGCGATCTCGAACCCGCAAGCCGTGTAGCGCTCGAGAAGCGAAACCATCGCCTGGCCGCGCTCGCGCGATTCGCCGTGGACGTGCTCGAACAGATGTAGCGAAAGCGCGCGCGTACGGTCGAAGAGATCGACGTAACGCGATTGGAGATCGAGGAGATCGCTGCGAGAAATCTCCGCAGTCAGCTCCGCAAGCGCGCCGAGCTTGGCCGGCGGCAGGATGCGTTCGCTCTCTGCAACAGCCATGAGCTCGCCGACGGCCGCCTGCAAAGTCCCATCCGGATAGCAAAGCAGGGCGCTCAGCGCTTTGAAGGTCTGGGTCATGGTCACGCCCTCTCCCGCTCGAAGACCTTGCGTGTCCTCGGAGCACTGAAGATGTTCGTCTTAGTGATACCGTCGGAGCAGCCATTGCCGAAGGTGAAGCCGCAGCCGCCGCGCAAGTCATAGGCATCTTCCGTTTTCTCGCGATGCGCGGTCGGAATCACGAAACGATCCTCGTAGTTCGCAATCGCCATGATGCGGTACATCTCCTCGATCTCAGCGGGCGAGAGGCCGACGCGCGAGGCAACGCCCTCGTCAATCAATCCGTCGACGGTCTTGGAGCGCATATAGGCCCGCATCGCGATCATGCGCTCGAGCGCAAGCGCGACGGGCTCTTCCTTGCCTGCCGTCAGCATATTCGCAAGATATTTGATGGGAATGCGCAGGGAGCGCACATCGGGCATATCGCCCTCGATGTCGATCTGCCCCTTCTCCGCAGCCGACTGAATCGGCGAGAGCGGCGGCACATACCACACCATCGGCAGCGTCCGGTATTCGGGATGAAGCGGAAACGCGATGCGCCAATCCATCGCCATCTTCCAGATAGGCGATTTGCGTGCAGCATCGAGCCAGGATTGAGGCACGCCGTCCGCGAGCGCCTGCGCTTGAACGGCAGGGTCGAACGGATCGAGGAACACCGAAAGCTGTGCCTCATAGAGATCTTCCTCGTTCGGCGTCGCGGCCGCTTCCTCGATGCGATCGGCGTCGTAGAGGACGACGCCGAGATAGCGGATGCGTCCGACACAGGTCTCCGAGCAAACGGTGGGCTGGCCGACTTCGAGACGCGGATAGCACATGATGCACTTTTCTGATTTCCCCGACTGCCAGTTGTAATAGATCTTCTTATACGGACAGCCCGAGACGCACATGCGCCAGCCGCGGCATTTGTCTTGATCGATGAGGACAATGCCGTCTTCCTCGCGCTTGTAGATCGCGCCGGACGGACAGACCGACACGCAGGCCGGATTGAGGCAGTGCTCGCACAGCCGCGGCAGATACATCATGAAGGTGTTTTCGAACTGGCCGTAGATTTCCTTCTGCACACCTTCGAAATTCACATCCTTCGACCGCTTCGAGAACTCGCCGCCGAGAATCTCCTCCCAGTTCGGCCCGCCTTCGATCTTTTCCATCCGCTGGCCAGTGATCAGCGAGCGGGGGCGAGCGGTTGGCATCGCCTTGGAGTCGGGCGCGTTGTGCAGGTGTTCATAATCAAACGTGAAAGGCTCGTAGTAGTCGTCGATTTCGGGTAGATCGGGATTGGCAAAAATGTTTGCGAGCACGCGCCACTTTGCGCCGATCTTCGGCTGAAGCTTGCCGTTCTTGCCGCGAACCCAACCGCCATTCCAGCGCTTCTGATTCTCCCACTCCTTGGGATAGCCAACGCCCGGCTTGGTCTCGACATTGTTGAACCAGGCGTATTCGACGCCTTCACGCGAGGTCCACACGTTCTTGCAGGTGACCGAGCAGGTGTGGCACCCAATGCACTTGTCGAGGTTCAAGACCATTGCGATTTGCGCGCGCACTTTCATATCGCTGCCTCCTTCGCCGGCGGGGCTTTTTCCTCGAGCCAATCGACCTTGGCGATCTTGCGGACGATGACGAACTCGTCGCGGTTGGAGCCCACCGTGCCGTAATAGTTGAAGCTGTAGCTTTGCTGAGCGTAGCCGCCGATCATATGCGTCGGCTTCAGGACCGTTCGCGTGACCGAGTTGTGGATGCCGCCGCGCTGCCCCGTGATCTCCGAGCCGGGCACGTTCACGATCTTCTCCTGCGCGTGATACATTAGCACCATGCCGTCGGGCACGCGCTGCGAAACCACGGCTCGCGCCGTCAGAGCGCCATTGAGGTTGTAGGCCTCGATCCAGTCATTGTCCTCGATGCCGGCCTTCTTCGCGTCGGTTTCGCTCATCCACACGATCGGCCCGCCGCGCGAAAGCGTGAGCATCAGGAGATTGTCCGTGTAGGTCGAGTGAATACCCCACTTCTGGTGCGGCGTGATGAAATTGAGGACGAGCTGCGGATTGCCGTTGCCCTTTTTGTCGATGATCGGCGCGATCGTCTTGGTGTCGATCGGCGGGCGATAGACGGCGAATTGCTCTCCGAAGGCGCGCATCCAAGGATGATCCTGGAAGAGCTGCTGCCGGCCCGTCAGCGTGCGCCACGGAATCAGCTCATGCACATTCGTGTAGCCGGCGTTGTAGCAGACCTTTTCGGATTCGATCCCCGACCATGTCGGCGAGGAGATGATTTTGCGCGGCTGCGCCTGGATGTCGCGGTAGCGGATCTTCTCGTCTTCTTTGGCTTCCGCCAGGTGGTCATGCGCACGGCCTGTGGCATTGGACAAAGCCTGCCACGCGCGCACAGCGACCTCGCCATTGGTCTCAGGTGCAAGCGAGAGGATGACTTCCGTCGCGTCAATGTCGGTCTCGATGCGCGGCAGGCCCTTTGTCGGTCCGTCTTCCGTCACCTCGCCGTTGAGGCGCTTCAGAAGATCGAGCTCGTGATCGGTGTTCCAGCTGATGCCTTTGCCGCCATTGCCGAGCGACGACATGAGCGGCCCGAGGGATGTGAAGCGCTTGTAGACGTTGGGATAGTCGCGCTCGACGACGGCGATCTGCGGCATCGTCTTGCCCGGAATCGCGAGGGTCTCACCCTTCGCCCAATCCTTCACATCGATCGCTTGCGCGAGCTCGCCGGGTGAATCGTGCTGCATCGGCGTCAGCACGATGTCCTTCTCTTTGCCGAGAACCTCCGGCGCAACGCGTGAGAATTCCTTTGCGATGCCTTTGTAGATCTCCCAATCGCTGCGGCTCTCCCACACCGGATCGACCGCCGCCGAAAGCGGATGAATGAACGGATGCATGTCGGAGGTGTTGAGGTCATTCTTTTCGTACCAGGTCGCGGTCGGCAGGACGATGTCGGAATAGATGCAGGTCGTCGACATACGAAAGTCGAGCGTGACGAGGAGATCGAGCTTCCCTTCCGTCACCTCGTCACGCCAGACGACCTCGGCAGGCTTTTTTTCGCCCGACGCGCCGAGATCCTTGCCTTGCACGCCGTGCGTCGTTCCAAGCAAGTGCTTGAGAAAGTACTCGTGCCCCTTGCCGCTCGAACCCAAGAGGTTCGAGCGCCACACGAACAGATTACGCGGCCAGTTCACCGGATTGTCCGGATCCTGACAGGCGAGCTTGAGACGGCCGGCAGCCAGCTCATCGCGGATATAGTCCTTGGCGTCCTTGCCAGCTTGATCGGCCTTGCGCGCCACGTCGAGCGGATTTGCCTCAAGCTGCGGCGCCGAAGGCAGCCAGCCCATGCGCTCCGCACGCACATTGAAGTCGATCAGACTGCCCTTCCACTCGTCCTTGTTGGCGAGCGGCGACAGGATCTCGTCCACACTGAGCGTTTCGTAGCGCCACTGATCGCTGTGCGCGTACCAGAACGATGTCGCGTTCATGTGGCGCGGCGGGCGGCCCCAATCGAGCGCGAACGCGAGCGGCGTCCAGCCTGTCTGTGGCCGCAGCTTCTCCTGGCCGACATAATGCGCCCAGCCGCCGCCCTCCTGACCGACACAGCCGCACATCACCAGCATGTTGATGATGCCGCG
>JBAQHC010000778.1:0-1567 GCA_049288095.1 Alphaproteobacteria bacterium
GCTAGTACCTTTTTTGCAGAATTCGGAAAAAAACGATCTTCACTCTGTCAAGTATTCGAATAGACTGGTGCACGCTGCCATTTTACCATCAGTAACCGTCCGATCGCTTCATAAATCAGCCTTTGAATGTCCGACAGCCGGTTCCCTGTCTGAACTCAAAAAGGTCTGGCATCGCTGATTCGCAAGATTGCGAAGAACTCGGAGTTCGATGCGCAGAGCATCGATAAAGTCTTACTTCTAAAGACCGCGCGACCATCTATCCTACGTCGCGTCCATTCATAACGACTATGGCCAGGAACCGGTCCGCAAAGGGTTGGATGGCCTTGTCGGATCACGATTAAATATGACCGGATTGATCGGCAAATTTTCGAAACCAATCCGGCAGCGTGAAGTTGTCGGCGTGGTATTGCTGGCGGTAGCCTTTAATGTCGAGGATCGGAGTGTCATTAAACAAATCGAGCCCCTGAACGAAAAGCCGATTTTTCTCGCGCCGCAGAAAATGCACGAGCGTGAGCCCGATCGGGTTGGGGCGCGTCGGTGAGTCCAGTGCGAAAACTCCCAGGGACGGAAGCTCCTCTAGCGTGAATCCCCTTCTCACCAGTCCCCGCGGCTTCACCCGCAAAGGGCCGATCTGCTCCGCCCGCAGACGATCAAAGTAAACGATCACGAACAAGTGAGAGTAGCCGTCGATACCCTCCAGAGCTTCTTCAAACTCCGGATAGATCACCAGCTCCCCTTCCAGGTCCCCCTTCTCCTTCACTTCCGTGTCACTGCCCTTCGTATGCACGACTCCAATCGGCCTCAGCTTAATTTCCATAGCATGCCATGCCTCCAACCGTAGCTTTCTCAATTGGCTTTAAGGTCTTTGCTTTCAGTTTTGCGTCGAGACTCGACGTCGCACGACCTAGCCATTCACGTGGGCACGCCCAGCCGCGGCAGCACCCAGCGCATCAACGCGATGTACGCTGCAAAGGCAGCAATGAACCACAACCAGTCAGGCATAAGCTCAACCTCCATTCCTCAAGGTTCATTTCCGATCGAGTTTGGTACATTATTTTTACAGCCTCCATTCTTGTAAATCATCACAGAAGCTCTGACCGATTTATTTCGTCCTCTCAGTCAGCACTCGGGCGGTTTCCCGCGCAATAATCGATTCTTCGTCGGTATGAACCACATAAGCTTTCACTGCCGATCGGGGCTGCGCAATGCAGCCGTCGCTCCCTATCAACGCGTCATTCGCTGCAGCATCCAATCGTAAGCCGCACCAGCCCATATCTGCGCAAATCTTCGCGCGCACCAAAGGCGAGTTTTCACCGATCCCGCCGCTGAATACGACCGCATCCGCTCCGCCCAGAGCCGCAAGGTAAGCGCCGAGATATTTGCGCGCATGGTAGCAAAAAACATCAACGGCAAGGCGCGCCCGTGGATCCTGGTTATATGCGGCCGTGAGCTCGCGCATATCATTTGAAATACCGGACAGCCCGAGCAAACCGGACCGTTTATTTAGCCAATTTTCCACTTCGTCCGCGCTCACTTCTTCTTTACGTGCCAGGAATGGAACCACTGC
>JBAQHC010000779.1:0-4429 GCA_049288095.1 Alphaproteobacteria bacterium
GCAAGGCGCCTATCAGAGCTTTGAGAAGGGCCGCACATCCGACATAAGTTGCGCGTGTCACTGGACGGTCAACGTCGCGGCGGCAACCGGGCACGGCAAGCTTTACGCCGATGCCTATTCCGTTTCACCGGCCGGCGTGTTCGTGCCGCCGGATTCGCCGATCAAAACCCCGAAGGACCTTGCCGGCGTGCCCATTTCAGTCGGCTATCAATCCGGCAGCCATTATTCGACCATTCAGGCGCTCGAGCCTTATCTCGCCGCTGATCAGATCAAGCTCTCGTTCAAAGAAGGCATGCTGTTCAATCGCATGGAGCTTCTGCTTCAAGGCAAGATCCCTGCCGCGACGCTGTTTTCAGGCCCTTACTATTTTGCCGAGCAGCTCGGCTTCCGAAAAATCATCGATGCCACCTTCATGATGACGACGATGATCACGGGAAAGCCGGATGTCGAAGACCTGCGCAAATATTTCCGCGCGCTGAAGAAGGCGCAGCGCGACATCGATCTGCGGCCCGAGCTTTACACCCACTACTACAAGAACGAGTTCCCGAAGCGCTTCCATGCGCAAATGGATACGGGTCGGTGGGGGCCGGGCGAGCGCATCGTCTTCGAGCCCTACACCAGGGAAGTGTTCGAGGAATCGCGCGAATGGATCCGCTCGCGCGAGATTTTCGAAAACGGGCTTGGCCAATCCGGCTACGAAGAGGCGATCATCAGCCTCGCCTAGGCTGGTGGCGTAAGTGCGAAAGACGAGAGCGGGTCATAGACGGAGTGCTCGCGGCCCAAACTCGATGAGAACAGCGTGAATTCGGTGACGTCGAAAGCGGGCGAGGAAAACATTGCGTGCGCGGCGAGATAATTTCCGAGCCGGCCGATTGGCGTGTCTTTCAACCGCGCTAATGTCACGTGCGGATGGTATTTGCGCCGCTCGGGATCAAGGCCCAGGTCCTGGAGTGCTTGCTCAATCTTGCTCTGAAGCCGAGTGAGCCCTTCATCGTGCTCGACGTTGGCATAGACAAGGCGTGCAGGGGCTCGCGCGCCTTCTCCGCCGAATTTGCCGACGCCCTTGAGCTGCAGCGAGAAGCCCGGCGCGTGAATGCTCCACAGCGCCTCCTCGATCTCCTCGACCATCGGCTCGGGCACTTCGCCGATGAAGCGCAGGGTCAAATGCATGTTGTCGAACGGGCTCCAAGTGGCGCCGGGCAGGCCGGATTGGAGATCGAGAAGGAGATCACGTACCCCCTCGGGGATCTCGATCGCGGTAAAGAGGCGGATCATGGACGGCTCGCAGCGGCGCCGAGGAAACTGAGGCCGGACGAATAAATCGTGTCGGGGCCGCGCGTCCATGTCCAGAACAAGCCGTGCTGCGGCCGGCAAACCGGAGTTTTCAGCTCCCTTTGACGCGAATTTGTAAGGCTTTTCGCGAATGAATCGGGGGGCTTGAGGCTTGAACCGGGCCCCCGCAAGGGCAATATTTAGGCAGGTGCGCCGCCGATGCGGTTTGGCGCTCGTTTAACATTGAGGAGTCCTATGGCTGAGAACCCCAATTGGGCCGCCCGCTCGGGCGCAGCTGCTTCGGTCGAGATCGACCAAGGCCTGCGGTCGTTCATGCTGGGCGTGTACAACTACATGGCTATCGGCCTCGTGATCACCGGGGCCGTCGCCTATGCGATGTCGCTCGCTCTGATCAATCAAACCACTGGCCAGCCGACGCAGCTGTTCTTTACGCTGTTCGCGAGCCCCTTGAAGTGGCTGATCATGCTCGCGCCGCTCGGTATGGTCTTTTTCATGGGCGCAAGCTTGCGGCGGCTCAGCCTCAGCGCGGCGCAGCTGACCTTCTGGGCCTTTGCGGCGCTGATGGGTCTTTCCTTGTCGACGATTTTCCTCGCTTACACCTCTGCGAGCATCGTGACGACATTCTTTGCGAGTGCGGCCGCGTTTGCCGGCCTCAGCCTGTGGGGCTATTCGACAAAGCGCGATCTCTCGGCGATGGGCTCGTTCCTGATGGTCGGTCTTATCGGCATCATCATCGCGATGCTGGTCAACATGTTCCTCAAGTCGTCCGGGCTTGAGTTCGCGATCTCGATCATCGGCGTCCTGATCTTTGCGGGCCTCACGGCGTTCGATACGCAGCGGATCAAAGAGATGTATTCGGCGGGCGATGACGGCACGATGATTGGCCGCAAGTCGATCTATGGAGCGCTTCAGCTCTATCTCGATTTCATCAACCTGTTCCTGTTTCTGTTGCGCTTCATGGGAAACCGCCGCTAACCGGCGAGCGCCCTGCGCGCCAAAGATTAAAGCCCCGGAGCGATCCGGGGCTTTTGTTTTTGTGGTCAGGCAGAAGCTTCAACCACTTGAAAGCGCTTACGGTCGAATACGCGTAAGACCTGCTGGAGGTCGTGCCCGCGTTTCAGGATGTGGCCTGTTGCCGAGATCACTGAGTAGGCGCCCTGTTTCCGGGCGAGCTTTGGCTGCTTTTCGATCCGGTAAAGCGGCATTTCGCTTGATCGCCGGAACACGCTGAACACGGCTGCCTCTTTTAGGCCATCGATCGCGTAATCACGCCATTCGCCGCTGGCGACCATGCGGCCATAGACATTCAGAATGGCATCGAGCTCGCGGCGGTTGAAAAATACTGGGGCAGCAGAGCGTCCTGGGGACTTGGGCCCGCCTGCCCACTCGCTGTGGACAGACGGGCCAAACTCACTTGGGTCGGGTGTCGTCATAGCGTCATGTTGAGCCGGCTCCACGCCGTTGGCAAGTCGGCTTAACGACCGCGAACCGCGGATTTCTGCGCCTTTGGGGATAATCGAGGCGCCACATTATTGCCCTCATTCGGTCCTTCGTGCGCCCCATTGCCCTTCCATCTTGTCAATCGTTGGTGGTCCCGGTCGCAGTGCGGACCCCGGTAACTCAGCCCCCCAGCCCCCCAGGGCCTGCGGTGTGGTCCGGGCCCCCACCAAACAAGCCCACGAAGTGGAATTGGCCCCGGACGGCCGCGTCTTTGCACCCAAGACGCCGCCCTTAATGTCCGGGGCCATTTTTGTTTGCTGGGCTCAAGGCCTTTTGATGCCTCGCGGCTCGGTGGCCCTTGACCCCCGCGAAGGCCACCGCCTATCACAACGCCCTCGTCTCTCTCGCCCCCGCGTTTGTCGTTCGCGAAACCTCTCACCGATTTGTTGGCCGATGATCGAGATTAAGAATCTGGTCAAGCGCTTCGGCATGATCACCGCCGTCGACGGCGTGTCGTTTTCCGTCGTCAAGGGCGAAGTGCTCGGGTTTCTCGGGCCCAACGGCGCCGGCAAATCAACGACCATGAAAATGGTGACCGGATATTTGACGCCCACTTTGGGCTCGATCCGCGTGATGGACAAGGATGCACTCGCCGAGCCGATCGAGGCGCAAAAGTTGATCGGCTATCTGCCGGAAGGCGCGCCGGCTTACGGTGATATGACGCCGCATCAATTTCTGGAATTCATCGCCGATGCGCGCGGGCTCGAAGACAAGAAACGTGCCGGGGCGATCGAGCGTGTCGTCGAGCTTGCGGAGCTGAAGAGCGTCATAGAGCAGCCGATCGAAACTTTGTCGAAGGGCTTCAAGCGCCGCGTCGGCCTTGCCCAGGCGATTATCCACGATCCGCCGATCCTGATCATGGACGAGCCGACCGACGGCCTCGATCCGAACCAGAAGCATCATGTGCGATCGCTGATCGAGGCGATGGCCAAGGACAAGGCGATCATCATCTCAACGCATATCCTCGAAGAGGTCGATGCCGTCTGCACGCGCGCGCTTATCATCGATCGCGGCCGCATTGTCGCCGACGGCACCCCTGCCGAGCTGATGGCGCGGTCGCGCTATCACAACGCGGTGACGGTGATCATCGCCGAGCCGCAGGCGGAGCTTGCACGCCAGGTTATGCGCTTGCAGACCAACGCGCTCGGCCACGAGGAGCGCCCGGCGGGCCAAGGGCGCATCGCGTTCACATTGCTGGCACGGCCGGGTCGCACGATCATCGAAAGCCTCATGCCTGCGCTGCGCGAGCGCAGTGTGGATGCGCTTGAGTACACCGTCGAGGCCGGGCGGCTCGATGAAGTGTTTCATACGCTCACGAGCCACGCGCGCGGCGAAGGGAAAGCGGCATGATGCGCAGGAGCGCCAATATCTCCCCCTCCCTCTGGGAGGGGTTAGGGGAGGGATGGCGACGCACGCGCGCGTATGTGGCAAATCCCCCTCCCAGCCTCCCCCAGAGGGGGAGGGGCGATTCAATTACGGCAGCTGACGCAGGAGAGCGCGCATGATGAAGGCGACGCTCTCCGTGTTCCGGCGCGAGCTCACCGGCTATTTTGCAACCCCGCTCGCTTACGTCTTCATCTGCATCTTTCTGTTCGCGACCGCGCTCGTCACTTTCTATTGGGGCAGCTGGTTCGAG
>JBAQHC010000780.1:0-7263 GCA_049288095.1 Alphaproteobacteria bacterium
ATGCTCGCACCTTGTGGAACGAAATCATGCGCGCAACATATGACGTCTCTGAACCAGGCGTCATCTTTATCGACCGCATCAATCGCGAGAACCCGCTCAGTTACTGCGAAGTGATTCACGCGACCAACCCGTGCGGTGAGCAGCCTCTGCCGCCCAGCGGTGCGTGTCTACTCTCCTCGATCAATCTCGCAGCTCTTGTCAACGCTCCGTTCACAACCAACGCGTCGCTCAACGAAAACGAGCTCGAGCAGCTAACGCGTACGGCGATAAGATTTATGGACAACGTGATCGATGTGTCGAAATTTCCCCTGCCCGCACAGGAACACGAGGCAAAGACCAAGCGGCGGATAGGTCTTGGGATCACTGGGCTTGCCGACGCACTCATCATGCTTGGAATTCGCTATGGCTCCGACGCGGCGCTGGAACACACAGAACGCTGGCTCAAGTGCATCAGCCACGCGGCCTATCGCTCCTCGGCGCAGATTGCCTCAGAAAAGGGATCGTTTCCCGCATTTGACCGGGAGCGATATCTCTCTCATCCGCGCATCGCAGCGCTGCCCTCCGAGATCAAGGACGCGATTGCAACGCAGGGCCTCCGAAATGGTCTTCTCACATCAATAGCCCCCACGGGCACGATATCGTTGCTCGCCGGCAACGTCTCTTCCGGCATCGAGCCTGTCTTCGACTTCAGATATCGCCGGCGTATTTTGGCGGCAGATGACAGCGAGCGCATCGAAACTGTCGAAGACTTCGCCTATCGCTTGTTCCGCGAGCGCTTCGGCGGCTCTGCGCCGCTGCCACCCGCTTTTGTCGATGCCAGGACGCTCACGCCCGAAGATCATTTGCGCATGCAAGCCGCCGCGCAACAGCATGTCGATAGCGCGATCTCGAAGACCATCAACCTCGCGCCCGATATTGCGTTCGATTCGTTCAAAGATGTGTTCAAGCGGGCCTACGCGCTTGGCTGCAAAGGCTGCACCACCTATCGGGAAAGCGAGATGCGAGGCGCCGTCCTAAGCGCCGATTCCGCTGGTCCATGATTAAGCTACAGACGACGATTAAGGGACCGACCGTGCTGGCATGACGGCGACCGCCGCGGCGGGCTTGAGTGCCGGCCGTTCGCCCTTTGCCAGCGCCGGAAACTCGGCATCGGTAACAGTCTCCTTTTCTAAAAGAAGGCTGGCTCCCTTCTCAAGATCGTCACGGCGCTCAGAAAGCACGCCGGTTGCAGCTTGGAACGCCTCCTCGATCAACTGGCGAACGGCACAATCGATTTCGCGCGCCGTCTCTTCCGAGTATTGGCGAGCCTGACTGGTGCCATAGACATCGCCAAGGAAGGCGTGGCGCTGCGGCTCGTAGACCATTTGTCCGAGATCTTTGATCATTCCATAGCGGACCACCATCTGCCTTGCGATCTCGGTGGCCTTATCGAGATCATCAGAAGCACCAGTCGAAAGCTCTTGAAAAACGAGCATTTCGGCGGCGCGCCCGCCAAGCAAGACCGTCATTTTGTCGGCGAGCTCTTGGCGCGTCATCAGAAACCGATCTTCGGTCGGTCTTTGCAGCGTGTATCCCAGCGCGCCGACGCCGCGCGGAATAATCGAAACCTTATGAACCGCATCCGCGCTTGGAAGGCTCGCGGCAACGAGCGCATGGCCCATCTCGTGATAGGCGACCACCTTGCGCTCTTTTGCATTGAGCACGCGGCTGCGCTTCTCGAGGCCCGCAACAATCCGCTCCAGCGCCCGCGTGAAGTCGTCCATCGTCGCAGCTGTGGCGGAGCGGCGTGTTGCGAGCAACGCCGCCTCGTTCACAAGCGTGGCGAGGTCCGCTCCGGTGAAGCCGGGCGTTAACGCTGCGATGGCGTCCAACGAGACCTCCGGAGCGGTGATGATCTTCTTGATGTGAACTCTCAGTATTTCGACACGGCCGATCTTATCGGGGCGGTCGACCAGAACTTGCAAATCGAATCGGCCGGCACGCAAGAGCGCGGGGTCGAGGATCTCGGGCCGATTAGTGGCTGCGAGCAACACCACGCCTTCGCTGGGATCGAACCCGTCAAGCTCGGCAAGAAGCTGGTTGAGCGTCTGCTCCTTTTCGTCGGCTCCACCGCCAATGTTGACGATGCCGCGCGCGCGCCCCAACGCATCAAGCTCATCGATGAAGATGATGCAAGGCGCGGAGCTGCGCGCCTGAGCGAAGAGATCGCGCACGCGTGCGGCGCCTACGCCCACGAACATCTCGACGAATTCGCTGCCCGAAATCGAAAAGAACGGCACGCCCGCCTCGCCTGCGACTGCGCGTGCCAGCAGGGTTTTGCCAGTGCCCGGCGGCCCGACCAGGAGAACGCCTTTTGGCACATGCGCGCCGAGCCGGCCGTATGACTTGGGGTCTTTCAGGAACCGGACAATCTCTTGCAGCTCTTCCTTGGCTTCATCAACGCCAGCGACGTCGGCAAAGCTCACTTTGATGTCGGTCTCAGCGTAGATTTTTGCCTTGGACTTGCCGACCGACATGAACCCGCCGAGCCCCTGCCGCCCGCCAGCGCCACGTAGCAGGAAGATCCACATCACTGCGAACAGAACGGTCGGTACAACCCAAGAAAGAAGATCGCGAAGCCAATTGCTCTCCACTGCTCCATCAAACTTGACGTTATGCGCAGCGAGAGTCTCGGCGATCGATGGATCGACGCGCGTTGTAAAGAGCGTCTGCGTGCCATCGGGCATGGGCTTCTTGAGCTTAGCCTCGATCATGTTCTGAGATACGGTGACTTCTTGGATCTGATCCTTGTTCAGGAGCTCAAGGAATTGACTGTAAGGGATATGCTGCGTCCCACGTTGGGCGAACCACGGGCCAGCAAGGGTCAATACGAGCGGAATCGCGAGAAGCAGATACCAGAAGAGGAGCGGTTTCTGGCCGTTAGTTTTCTTCTTTTCATTCATGCGTTGTGCCGCCCATTATGCGGAGCTTTGGGGCCAAATAGTCGATTGCGCCGTCGAGCGTCACGAACTTGGCCGCATCTCGATCCGGAATATCGACAGAGAGCTTCTTATGCAACGCGATGATGAGATTCATGACATCCATCGAGTCGAAATCGAGCGCCTCGCGAATGTCATCATTCGGTTGCAAAGAGGATGGATCAACATCGGGCGCGACATTCGAGATTTCGGATAGGATCAGCGCGCGTAATTCGTCCTTGGTCATAGCGCCTCCGGATGTTGCAAGAGCTCGCCGACTTCACGCAGCAAGAGAGCGCCGCGATGCCCGTCGCTGACGCGATGATCGCCTGAGAGCGTGACCTTAACGCTGGCCCGCACTTTGACGTCGTTCTCTACGACTATCGGACGCTTGAGAGGAGCGCCGAAGCCGATCAGCGCGACCTGCGGCGGATAGATGATGCCGAAGAGCTGATCGACGCCGCGCTCGCCTAAGCTCGATATGGTGATCGTCGCATCGGAAAGCTCGGAGCTGCGCAGCCGGCCGATGCGTGCGCGGCCAACCAAATCCCGCATCTTGTTCATCAGCTCACTCAAGCCGAGCTTGTCCGTATCGTGAATTGCGGGAGAGACGAGTCCGCCGCCGCGAATAGCGATTGCGACACCGGCGTGAACGGACTCCGACGGCTTGAATGCTCCGGCTTCATAGAAGCCGTTGAATTCAGCATATTTGCGAGCGGCAAGCGAGCTGGCTTTGATAAACAGAGCAGCCATAAGAACGCGCTCGGGCGGATCGCGCGTCGCGTTGAGGTCGTTGAGCCAGCTTTCGGCGATCGACAGATCAACCGTGTGCTGAAGATAATAGTGCGGAATTTCGCGCTTCGACTTGGCCATCGCCGCAGCAATCGCCTTGCGCATTTCATCGAGATCGAGCCCACGGCGCGGCCCGGCCGCAGCGGGTGGCACGTCGCGGGATTCGATGACGCCGCCGGGTCCTGAACCTTTCAAGCTTGCGAGATCAACGCCGCGTTCCTTGGCGAGCCGCCTTGCAGCAGGTGTTGCGCGCAAACCCGTCGGCGCGGGTGCGGCTTGCGTTGGGATCGGCGTTGGGGCGACCGGCTGAACCGGCACGGGCGCCGGCTTTAGTTTCTTTTCCGGCTCAGCTGCTGCAACTCCTTTTGCCCCATGGATGAGCGCAAGCGGAGTGCCGACAGGAACCGTCGTGCCGACCGCAACGAGCAGCTCATCAACACGCCCGGTCTCGAAGATCTCGACCTCGATAGCGCCCTTCTCGGTCTCAACGACAGCAACGATGTCGCCGCGCTTGACCGCATCGCCCGGCTTCACGAGCCATTCGACCAGGGTGCCCGCCTCCATATCGGCACCCAGCGAAGGCATCAAAAATGTTCCCATCTCAACGTCCCAGCGCAGCTCTTGCCGCAGCGATAATACTCGGGACTTGCGGGATTGCCGCATCCTCCAGATGCTTGGGATAGGGAATTGGGATCTCCGCGCTGCACACGCGCGCAACGGGGGCGTCGAGGTCAAAGAAGGCCCGCTCCATGATGCGCGCGCTGATCTCGGCCGAAAGGCTGCCCGAACGCCAGCCTTCATCAACAATCACTGCGCGCCTTGTCTTTCGCACGGATGCTATGATTGTCTCATCATCGAGCGGACGCAATGATCTCAAGTCCACAACCTCCGCCTTTATGCCATCGGCGGCGAGCTGCTCCGCCGCCGCTAGCGTCTTCGGCAGCGATCCGCCATATGTGATGAGGCTGATGTCCGAGCCTTCGCGGCGCACCGCGGCGCGCGTGATATCCGCGGCGCGAAGCTCATCCGGCAGCTCGCCCTGCATATTGTAGAGCATCACATTCTCGAAGATAAGCACGGGATCGGGATCTTCGAGTGCCGGCCACAACATCGTGCGCGCATCTTCGACGGTGCCGGGCGCGAGCACTCGAAGACCCGGAATGTGGGCGTACCAGCCTTCGAGGCTGTGCGAGTGCTGTGCTGCAAGTTGCCGGCCAGCGCCGGTCGCCATGCGGATGACGAGCGGAACCTGAAATTGCCCGCCTGACATATGGCGGAGCGTTGCTGCATTGTTGAGTATCTGATCGAGCGCAAGCAGACTGAAATTGACCGTCATCAGCTCGACGATCGGGCGCATGCCGCCCATCGCCGCGCCGATGCCTGCACCGGTGAATCCGACTTCTGAAAGCGGCGTATCGCGGATGCGCTCGGGACCGAATTCATCGAGCAAGCCCTTGCTGACCGCATAGCAGCCGCCATAATGCCCGACATCCTCGCCCATCAAGAACACCCGCGCGTCGCGCTTCATAGCCTCGCGGATCGCTTCTTTCATGGCTTCGCGGTAGGTGATCGTCCTCGCCATTAACCGCTGCCCGCGCCGACATCGCGCATCAGATTGGAGACATCCTCCCACTGGCCGGCTTCGGAGAACGAGACTGAGGCATCGACCTCGCGCGCGACCTCTTCTTCGATCGCGGCGACGTCGCTTTCGTGCAGCAGCCCGCTTTGCTTTCCCCAATCCGTCAATAACAAAATCGGATCGCGCTTCATGTGCTCTTCGACTTCAGCCTTGCTGCGATAGAGCTGCGCATCGAACATCGAATGCGCGCGGAAGCGATAGGTGCGGCATTCGAGAAAATACGGCGCGCTGGTTTCATGAATGCGGTCGGCAGCAAGACGCGCCGCGTGCTCGACCTCGACGACATTCATGCCATCGACGGCTTGAGATTCGATCCGGTAGCTTTCGGCCTTCTTATGGATGTCGGTTTCCGACTCGGAAATCTTGAGCGCCGTGCCCATGGCATAAAAATTGTTCTCGCAAATGAACAACACCGGCAATTGCCAGAGCGCCGCGAGATTGAGGCTCTCGTGAAACGCGCCCTCGGCCGCAGCGCCTTCGCCGAAGAAGCAGGCTGTAACCCGCTTCTTGCCTTGCATCTTGTCGGCGAGCGCAAGACCGACGGCCAGCGGCAAGCCTCCCCCGACGATCGCATTGCCGCCGTAGAAGCGTTTGCCGGCATGAAAGACATGCATGGAGCCGCCGCGGCCGCGGCTTGAGCCTTCGGCTTTGCCGTACATCTCGGCCATCAACTCGTTCATCGGAATCCCGCGAGCAAGCGCATGGCCGTGCTCGCGATAGGTCGCGACGATGGCATCTTCCCCGGCAAGCGCTTGCATCGCGCCGACCGCCACAGCCTCCTCTCCGATATAGAGATGAAGAAAGCCGCGGATTTTCTCTTGCGTATAAAGCTCCGCGCACTTCTCTTCGAACCGGCGTATGCGGATCATCTGCCGCAGCAGCTCCTGAACATGGGCGTGCGAGAGGACGGGCTTAGTTGAGGAATAGGTCACTTCGTATCCGGCTCCAGCGTGGATGTGTCGCCCTCCGGAAGGCCAAGCTCGCGCGCCTTTAACAAGCGACGCATGATCTTGCCGCTCTTGGTCTTTGGAATGCTCTTGCACCAATCGATCACGCGGGGCGCCACGGCCGGCCCCAACGCTCTGCGCGCATGCGCCAGAATTGACTTGCGCATGTCCTCGGACCATTCACGGCCGGGCTTGAGCGAAACAAAGGCTTTAACGATCTCGCCGGCGCGCTCGTCCGGAATGCCAATAACGGCTGCTTCTGCGACGGCCTCGTGTTCCATCAGAGCGCTCTCAACCTCGAAGGGACCAATGAGGTGACCGGACGATTTGATCATATCGTCGGCCCGGCCAACGAACCAATAATAGCCGTCGTCGTCGCGCATCGCGAGATCGCCGGTCAGATACCATCCGCCTGCGAATGATTTCTTGTAACGCTCTTCGTTGTGGAGATAGCCGCGGAACATCGAGGGCCAGCCCGGCTCTAGCGCAAGCTCGCCGATCGTCATCGGCGCGTCAGTGACGCTCATCGCACCGGACTTGTCGCGGTTGACGATCGCGGCCTTGATGCCCGGCAGCGGCCGGCCCATCGAACCTGGCTTCACATCCATAGACGCGAAATTGGCGATCATGATGCCGCCCGTCTCGGTCTGCCACCAATTGTCGTGAAACGGCTGGCCGAACGTCTCTTGGCTCCAAACCACGGCCTCCGGGTTTAGCGGCTCGCCCACGCTCGACATGAACCGCACGCTGCTCAAGTCGTATTGCTCGACAAGCTCGCCTCCAGCTTTCATCAGCATACGGATTGCCGTCGGCGTCGTGTACCAGATCGTTACCTTTTGGTCTTGCAGATTGCGATACCAGCGCTCCGGCTCATACTCCGCCTCGTCCACGAGCATCGTCACACCGTTCACGAGCGGCGAGATAATCC
>JBAQHC010000781.1:0-3960 GCA_049288095.1 Alphaproteobacteria bacterium
GGCCTGAATGCGCCCGACATTGCGCGGCTTATTGCCGACCTCGTGATAACCAAAGCGGCGGCGAGGGCCTAATTGAACGAGGCAGCCAGCCATCATCCGGTCGCGGGCGGAACGCAAAGCTGCCTTGATTGATACCCAGGTTGAGCGAGGTGTCTTCGCGGGTGAGCGGGACCTTGCAGTTGAGGATGGGCAACCCCAATGACAAGAACCACCGGAAACACATTGGCGCGTCTGCTTCTCGCGTTGGCCGTCGCGGCATTCGCATTGTTTGGGGCAGTGAGCTCGCGCGCGGCGGAAGCGCCGACGCCTGACCCGGCGGTTGCTCCGGTTCAAGCCTTCTGCGATGGGCTGCTCGACACAATGAAGCGCGCGAAGGAGCTTGGTCTGAAAGGCCGCTACGAAGCCCTTAAGCCAGTCCTTGAGAAGGTTTTCAATTTGCCGCAAATGACTCAGATCGCGGTGGGACCGACCTGGTCGACAATTTCTGCGGCGGACCAGAAGGCGCTTATCACCGCGTTTGAGCGGATGACTGTCGCAAACTATGCCAACAATTTCGACGGTTATTCGGGCGAGAAATTCGTCGTCGACCCCAATGTCGTAACGCGCAAGGACGACAAGCTCGTTTCGACCAAGCTCGTCTCAACGGACGATACGAGCACGACCTTCATTTATCGCATGCGCTTGGCAAGCGATGGCAACTGGAAGGTCATCGACATCCTGCTCGAGGGTTATGTCAGCGAGATGGCGCAGCGCCGGTCGGATTTCGCGTCGACTATCACAACGCAAGGCCCGGCGGGTCTCATCAAGAAGATCAACGAACTCGCCGATAAGCAGCTGAAAGGCTGAGGCGCCGCTCAGTCGCCGCGGCCGAACTCGATTGCGTTCAGCAGTGCGACGATGACGACGGTGCCTAAGAGGGCAATAAGGGCGAACACGGGCCGACTCTCCTCAAGGATGGATTTTCGATCCTTATAACCGCGGCGGAAGGCTTTGTCGCGGGGCCCATGCGCCGCAGAGGCGAGGGCTTGTGCCGCGGCCTCTGAAGATTATTCTCGCGCCCCATGAAAGCCGGCACCTTGAGCCCCTCTGAGGCAGCAGCGCGCAATCGCCTGCTTGTCGGCGGCTGGCTCTTGCTGATTTGCGCGATGCTCGCGCTCATGGTGATTGTCGGCGGCGCCACACGCCTTACGAACTCGGGCCTCTCGATCACCGAATGGCGGCCGGTGACCGGCGTGATCCCGCCGACGAGCGAAGCGGCGTGGCAAGCCGAGTTCGACAAATATCAGCGCATCCCGCAATACCAGTATCTCAACAAGGGTATGAGCCTTGAGGCATTCAAATCGATCTATTGGTGGGAGTGGGGCCACCGTCTTCTAGGGCGGCTGATAGGCTTTGTCGTGCTCCTGCCTTTCATTTGGTTTCTCGTTGCGCGCAAGCTTGGCGGCTCACTCATCAAGCGCATCGTGCTCATCTTCGCCCTCGGCGGCGCACAAGGCGTGCTCGGCTGGTGGATGGTGTCGAGCGGCCTCGCCAACCGGGTCGAAGTCAGCCAATACCGGCTGGCCGCGCATCTCGGACTTGCCTTCATCATCTTTGCGCTGACGTTTTGGACGGCGCTGAGCGTGTTGCGGACCGAGACAATCACCGAGAAGGTCGCGCGCTCTTTGCGCGGCGTGTCGCACGTGCTGAGCGGCCTTGTGTTCTGTCAGGTGCTGCTTGGCGCGCTCGTGGCTGGCTTGCGCGCCGGCTATCGCTACAACACTTGGCCCTTGATGGAAGGCAGCTTCCTGCCGCGCGGATTCGATTATCTCAAGCCGTTCTGGCGCAACTTCACCGAGAACCAAGCGCTGGCCCAGTTCGATCACCGCATCCTCGCCTATGTGATCGCAGCCTCAATGATCGCGCTTTGGCTATGGGCGCGCCCGCGCGCGCAATCCGCTGCCCTTCGCCGGGCGCTCGATCTTTGCCTCGCGGCCGTGTGCGTCCAGGTGGCGCTCGGCATTTGGACTTTGTTGGCGGTCGTGCCCGTGCCGCTCGGGCTCTTGCACCAGACCGGCGCGCTCTTGCTGTTTGCGGCGACGATCAATCTCGCGCATGTTGTCCGGCGCGAGCCAAAGCGCGTGGTAAAGCCAGTTAGCCCAGCCGCAGGCGTGGCCATTCAATCGCTGGGCAGCGATCCATGACGACCGTAAGACCTGCCGCCTGGGCTTTGGCGGCAGCTTTTTCATCGATCACACCGAGTTGCATCCACACTGATTTGGCATGCAGCGCGATTGCTTCATCGACAATTGGCGCCACGAATTCGGAGGCGCGAAAGATGTCGACGATGTCGATCGGCCTGTCGACCGATGCAAGGTCCTTTACGACCGTTCTGCCATGGATCGTCTTGCCCGCAAGTTGCGGGTTGACGGGAACGACATCAAAGACCTTGGACAGCATAAACGCCATCACACGATTGCTGGCGCGATCGGGCTTGTCGCTCGCACCCACCATTGCAATCAGCTTGGGCGGTGTCAGTAGTGACTTGATGACGGCATCGCTCGGGTTTTGAAACGGCATAAGTGCTCCTCGCGCGGGTCGACCTTGCGGCAGGACCGGATTATAAGCTTGGGCGTTCTCCGCGCGAGTGATCATGCCCACAGAGAAGCAGCAAATTCTGATCGACAAGATTGCCGCAAGACTTGAACGCGATGATCGGATCGCTGCGGCCTGGCTCTCGGGCAGCCTCGGCAGCGGTCAGGGTGACGAATGGAGTGATGTCGATGTGCTGGCGCTTGTTCGCAATGCCAGCGCAGCTGAGGTTGGCGGGCATTACGCGCGCAATTCGGACGTGATCGCCGAGACGGTGTTTGTTCAGCCGCTCTATGGCGGCAGTATCGTGCATAACATTACGCCCGATTGGGAGCGCTTCGATCTGAGCTTTATCGAGGCCGGGCATCTCACGCGATACGATTTCACCAAATTGAAGCCGCTATTCAGCAAGGGTGGTTTTGAAATACCGCCCCTGTCGCCGCCACCGATGCCGCCGCAGGGTGAGCGCGTTACGGCGTCGATCAATGAGTTCATTCGCGTCATGGGTTTGGCGCCGCTCGTGATGGGGCGCAAGGATTATGTCAACGCCTTCGCTGGCATCGGTCACTTGCGCGCGCGTTTGATCGATCTATTGATCGAGAGCAATGGCATAAGCCCCGCCGAACGCGGCGGCGCGCTTCATCTCAATCGCCTGCTCACGGCCGATCAAGTGAATATGCTTTCGGCGCTACCGCCGGTGAGCGCATCACGCGAGAGCGTGATCGAGTCCACTATTGCCCTTGCCAAGTTGTTTTTCCCTCACGCCCGCGCATTGGCCGATAAGCTTGGCCTCGATTGGCCCACGGCCTTCGAAGCCGCAACACGCCGGCACCTCGAGCGCCAGCTTGGTGTGCGTTTTTGAATGGCGCCATCGGGACGGCAGCGTGGTTAACGGCTCTGGCGCCGGAATTGCACGCCAATTCATGGAAATGCAGAATTGGAATATGATGCTAGCATCCTGGGGTGGGTCGGAAATTTCCGCTCAATTGAACTGAAAGATGAGCCAGGTCTTGGGCCAGGTTGATACGCCGCCGACGCGCGTGGACCCGACTAAGGGGCCGGGGCCGGTTAATGCGCTTTCGGTCGACGTCGAGGAACATTTCCAGGTTCAGGCCTTTGCCGGCGCCATTCAGCGCACCGATTGGGAGACCCACGAGTTCAGGGTCGAGCGCAATGTCGAGCGGCTTTTGGAGATGTTTGAACAGGCACAGGCCCGCGCGACGTTCTTCACCCTGGGGTGGATTGCCGAGCGCCAGCCAGCGATGGTAAGGCGCATCGTCGAGGCCGGGCACGAGCTGGCAAGCCACGGCTACCACCACGAGCGCGTCGACAGTCAAACGCCCGAAGCGTTTCGCGCTGACATTCGCAAGACAAAGCAGATCCTGGAGG
>JBAQHC010000782.1:0-8910 GCA_049288095.1 Alphaproteobacteria bacterium
GTGCTGGTGCATGGCGCCTGGGCGGGCGGTTGGATCTGGCGCGACATGGCCGATCAGCTTCGCGCGCGCGGCCACCGCGTCTTCACCCCGACGCTCACCGGGCTTGGCGAGCGCTCGCATTTGATCAGCCCAAAGATCAATTTGACGACGCATGCCTTGGATGTGGCGGGACTCATCAAATGGGAGGAGCTCTCCGACATCGTGCTGATCGGCCACTCCTATGGCGGCATGGTGATCACCGGCGCCACGGAGAAAGTGCCGCAAGGAGTGATCCGCTCGATCGTCTATCTCGATGCTTTCCTGCCGAACAGCGGCGAGGCCTTAACCGATCTCGTTCCGGCGCAAGGCCCAATGCCGGCCTTCGCGCAAGATCCCGTGCCGTTCCCCGGCCTTGGGCGGACGGGCGATGCGCGCCTTGAGAGCCTCATCACACCGCATCCGCTTGGCACGCTCACCGAGCGCCTCGAGCTGACCGGCGCGCGCGATCGCATTCCGATCAAGACCTACGTACTTGCGACAGGCGGACCTCAGCCGACTCCATTCACCGCAATGGCGGAGCGGATTGCCAATGATCCCAATTGGCGGCTCGAGAAGCTTGCCTGTGGCCACAACACAATGATGGACATGCCGCAAGAAACGCTCGACGTCTTTCTGCGCGCGGCCGCCTAGTTATTGAGCTTGCGGATAGGCTTGCGCGAGCAGTGCGATGTATTGGTCGACAAGCTCCGGCCCGTGGATCGGCGAATAATGCCCGGCGATAATTGTCGTGTAGCCGAGATCGGCCGCCTTGAGCTTGCGCAAGGTTTTTGGATATTCGACGATGTTGGCGTAAGCGAGATTGCCGAGCTGCTCCTTCAAAGTGCAGCCGCCATAAAGCACTTTCTCGTCCGGGAAATAGACGAGGATTCCATCCGGCGTGTGCGCCGGGCCGAAATACATCGCCTTGACGCGGCCTTCCTGCAGCGAAAAATCGCCGGGATAAACGACATCCGGTAAAACCGGTTCGGTCACCGGATAATCCGGAAAGGCCTTGCGCGTATCGGCAACAACCTTGGCGTAGCCGCTGTTGATCAAATCGCGCGTCATCTCGGTTGAGATTATCTTGGCGCCAATGCTCTTGAAATAAGCGTTCCCGCCAATGCGATCCGGATGATAGTTCGTGTCGATCACCTCGGTGATTGGCTCTTTCGTCACCTTCGCGATTTCACCGGCGAGCAGCTTTGCAGTTTCCGGCGACCAAGTCGCGCCGACGACCGTCACGTGATCCTTGCCGATGTAGACAGCCGAATTCTCTTTGCTGAAGAAATCGTCTTCCACGTAATAAATGTTACCACGCAGATGGGTGAGCGTCAGCGTGCCCTCTGCCATCGCCGGCAGCGCACAGATCGTTGCGATCGCGAGCGATGCAATCATCGAGTTCGCCGTCTTCATTTCGCGAATGTGCCAAATGATTCAGGCGGAACTATGATAGCTCACGCCGATTTCGTGCGCGCTCGCCCGCCAAGCCGCGAAGCGACGCTGCGCAAGAGAGAGCCAAACGCCGGCGGGCGCTCTGTCGTCAGCAAATGGTTGGCGAACACGCGGCTCATGCGAAACAGAATCAGCACGGTCGTTACGAGCGTAAGAGCGGCTGTGCCCCACACTTCCCATGGCGCGGGATGCGCCGCCATGCGCATCAGCATGTAGAACGGTGTGTAAATCGGTATCCACGAGACGATGCGCGCAACTGCTCCGTTCGGATCGGCCAAGATCACGCTCACCAGAAGGTTCGGCAGGAAGATGATGAGCGACGCCGGGCCCAAGAGCGCCTGCGCATCCGTGATCGATGCCGCCATGCTGCCGATCGCCAGATAGATGGCGCCGTAGATCAACAGGCCGCAGGCAAAATAGATCACGATGAACGGCAAGTTTTCGACTCGAAGCAGCTCATGCGCGCCCACGATTGCGACCTGCACAAGATCCTTCGGCGCGAGCGCGAGCGCGGCAGCCGAAAGCCCAAGGCCCCAAATGAGGAGCGTCGTCATTGAAGCGCCGATTGCGCCAATCAGCTTGCCGGTCATGATCTCGCGCGCCGAGGCGCACGACATGAGAATCTCGACCATGCGCGTCGACTTTTCCTCGATCACGCCGGTCAAGAGCGCCGTCGCGTTGGTGAAGGTCGCAAAGAACAGAAGAAACGCGAGCGCAATGGGCAAGAGGCGCCCGATGATCTCCGCGGCCGGGCTCGCATTCTTGCGCGTGGGATCGCTTTGATCGAGATCTGCGCTGAGGCTCAGTGCCGGTTCGATGGCCGTGCCACCGGACACAAGGCGCGAGACGGCGCGCAGCCTTAGCTCCGCCGTGAGAGTCTGCCGAATGAAATTGGGCAGTAGATTGTCGTCCATATTGCCGGTGAGATATTGCGCCGGCACAGTGCCGCTATCGAAGCCTTTGGTGATGACGAGCACGCTTTCGAGCCGGCCGCCATCGACCGTATGCACGCCTTTGAAATAAAGTGCGGCAAGCGCGGCCACGTCTTCCGCCCCGGCAAAGTCATCAGGCGTCGGCGCCAGATTGAATGGCGCTCTTCGCGGCGTGAACGCCGTCCAGCCGGGCCCGAGATAGGGCGTGATGATATGAAACACCGGATCGAGCCCGCCGCGGGCAAGGAAGGCGTTGAGCGACGACTCGCGCTCGGGCGAAGAGATCATCGTCGCAATATCGGGCGCGGCCGCGCGCAGCTTGACGAGATCGACGCGCCATCGCTGGGCAAACACCGCAAGATCGCCGAGCGTGTTGCGTGCGTTAGCTCGCTCAACACCGCGCGCGAGCGCATCGCGATAGCCGCCTTGGTAATCGAGCACGATGAAATTGCGAGCGGGCGCCGCCTTCTGAAACAACGCCGGCACGGTCGCGGCAAGCACGATCCACAGCGGAAACAACAAGACGCTCAGAAGGAAGCCGCGGCGCGTGACATATTTGATGTATTCGTGGCGCGCGATGAGAAAGCTCTGCCTCATGCCGCGCGCTCCGCTACCGCATTCTCGTGGCCGCTAACGAGACTGACGAACACTTCGCGTAAGCTTGGCCGAGCGATCTCGAACCGTGCCGGCACGATGCCGCGCTCGAAGCAGGCGGCAAGGAGCGCGCGTCCATCCGCGCCCGGCGCAAGCTCGATCTCCCACAGCGCGTCACCTGCTTCCGGCCCAACGACACGCACAACGCCCTTGACCGTTGAGAGAAACGACAAATCCTCCGCCGCCTCGATCAGCGCGCGGCGCGGCAGAAGCTCGCGCGCTTCATCGGGCGTTCCGTCAAACAGCTTTCGGCCCTTGGCGATAATTACGAGCGCATCGCACAAGCGCTCGGCATGCTCCATCGTGTGCGTCGAGAACAAGACCGTCTTGCCTTGCGCGGCAAGATTGTTGACGACAATTTCAAGCTCGGCCTGATTGACGGGATCGAGCCCCGAAAACGGCTCATCGAGAATGACGAATTCCGGGTCGTGAATAATGCTCGTGATCACTTGCACTTTCTGCGACATGCCCTTGGAGAGGCCTTGAATGCGCACGCGCGCAAAGTCGCCGAGGCCGAATTCCTCAAGCAGCTGAAGCCCGCGCCGCCGCGCCGCGCCGGCATTCATGCCTTTGAGCAGCGCGATATAGACGATTGCATCGATCGCCCTGAGACGCCGGTATAGCCCGCGCTCCTCCGGCAAATAGCCGATGCGCTCGTGAGCTGCGCGCGTCGCTGGCCGCCCGAAAATCTCAATCCGGCCGGAATCGGGCGGCAGGATGCCGAGCATCATGCGCACGGTTGTCGTCTTGCCGGCGCCGTTCGGCCCCAGGAAGCCGACAATCGCGCCGCGCGGCAGCTCAAAGCTCAAATCGTCGACAGCGACGAAATCACCGAAGCGCTTCGTGACGCCAACCAGCGATACAACAGGATCGGCCAACTATTCCCCCGATACGCGAACCCGCCCCTTGAATATTGAGGCTCGCCCCGCGCATTCAACCACGCGGGCGCGGATTTTGGGCGAGAGTCCTTCCCGCGTCAAACGGATCTCGGCGGCCCCGAAACGCGGTAAACGCAGCGGCGCGCGCCGGCAATGATGTGATCACCGCGCGAAATTTCAATGCCATTGCCCAGGACCGCGCGAAAGCACGCAATCTCTTCGCGGCAAAGCCCGGTGCACAGCTTGGCGGCGGCGCACACCGGGCAATGATTCTCAACGAGGAGATAGCCGCCTTGAGCGTCTTCTCGCACCTCGGCCATGTAGCCTTCTTCACTGCGAATTTTGGCGAGCGCTTTGAGCTTTGCATGAAGCGTTTTCTTGCCGTCGACACGGGAGCGATAGGCCTTCACTTGAGCATCGGTGCGCAGCTTGAGAATCCTGTCGAGACCTTTTTCGCCGAACGCCGACTTCATGCCGCTCAGCAAGTCCGCCGTGAGCGCTGCGTGGGCGTCGGTGAAATAGGCATCTGCCGCAGCCTCCGCGCGCCACAGCTTGGCCGGCCGCCCGCGCGGGCGCGATTCTTCCTTAAAGCGCACAAGCCCATCGGCCTCGAGCGCGTAAAGATGCTGGCGCACCGCCATCGCCGTGAGGTCGAGCTCGCTTGCCAGCCGCTCGGCTTCGATGGGTCCGAGCCGCTTGAGCGCGGCCAGCACGCGAAGACGCGCGGCGCCATGGCCAGTATCGCTTGTCACACTCATCCTTCTTTTCTAAAGTAGTTACTTGAGAAAATCAAGGATGTGCCATAGGCTCATAGCGCGCGAACCTCGGGAGAAGCGCGAATGTGGACGAGAACCGGATTGAAAAAGGCGGAGCTTGAAGGCGGCAGGAAGCTCTTCAAGCACGGCGGTAAGCAAATTCTCGTCATCGAAACCGAGGGCCGCCTCTTCGCGATTGCAAATCGCTGCCCGCATGAAGGTTACCCCCTAAGTGAGGGCACTCTTTCTCAAGGCTGCCTGCTCACCTGCAATTGGCACAATTGGAAATTCGACCTTACGAGCGGCGAAGCGCTGGTCGGGGGCGATCCCGTGCGCACCTATCCCGTTCGCGAGGCAGAGGGCGAAATTCTGATCGACCTTGCCGAACCGCCGGCTGATGTTGTCGCGGAGCGCACGTTCAGAGGCCTTGCGCAAGCAATTGCGGATGAGGATGCGACGCGCATGGCGCGCGAAACCGCGCGGCTCGCCAAGGCCGGGTTTAACGCCGAAGATGCGCTGCGCCACGCGATTCATCTCTCGCATGATCGCTTCGAGTTCGGCACCACACACGCCTATGCCGCTGCAGCCGATTGGCTCGCGCTTTCGCGCCGTGCGCCGGACGAGGAGCGCGGCCTCACCGCGCTTCTGGAGCCAATCGCGCATATCGCTGAGGACATCAAGGGCGAGCATCATCACCCGTTTGGTGATGAAACGGCGAGATGGGACGCAACAGCCTTCATCGGCGCCGTTGAGGCTGAAGATCAGAAAAGCGCTATCGCTTTGATGAGCGGCGGTCTCGGCGCGGGCATTGCTTATGAGGAGCTGCGGCCAGCTCTCGCAGAAGCGGCGCTCGCCCACTACGCCGACTTCGGACACAGCGTCATCTATGTTTTCAAGACCGGCCAGCTCATTGGCCTGCTCGGCAAGGACGTTACCGCGCCCTTGCTGAAGGCTTTGGTCCGTTCGCTCATCTACGCGACACGTGAAGAGAGGCTGCCGGAATTTCGGGGCTACGCCAGCGCGCTCGCTGCCTGGGACGGCAAGGGAAATGCTCCGGCCCAAGCGGAAAATTTCATCGGCCAATCAGTGAAGGGCGCGCTCAAAGCGGTTCTTGCATCGAGCGGCCGCCCGCCGCGCGAAATCTATGATGCGCTTCTTGAAGCCGCAGCGTGGAACCAATTGCACTTTGATACGAAATGGGAGCGCGCGACCGATAACGCAGTCGCCGACAATATCGGCTGGCTCGATTTCACACACGCGCTTACGTTCGCCAACGCGGCGCGCCATCTTTGTGAAGAGACACCTGAGCTCTGGCCACAGGCGCTCTTGCAACTTGCGCTGTTCGTCGGCCGGAACCGCAAATATGCCTATGGAAATCTTGATGTCTCGCAATGGCATGTTGACGATGCTGATGAGTTCATCTCACGCGAGATGGCCGCGCTTTTTGATCACTCGGTGCCTGAGCCGATCATCGCGTGCCACCGCATCAAGAACCTGTTCGCGTTGGAAGACGAGCTTGTGTCGGCGCCCCAAGCACCGTGGCGCGACACGGTGCTCGCGTCGGTCAATCGCTATCTCAACACGCCGTTGAAGCGCCGGCATGGGCTTCGCCAAGCGAGCCAAGCACTCGATTTCATCGCACAAGAAAGCTGATCTGGCTCGCCGCGCAAGCCACGGCGCGCTGACTCAAATATCTTTGCAGAGGCTAATGGCGGAGGGCTCAAACCCCCATGCGGCATAGGCCGCGCGTGCCCCGGCATTGCCGGGCAACACCGTGATCCCCATCTTGCGAAGCCCGCGCGCACGGAAATCGGCCTCGGCCTTTTCGATCAGCGCCCGGCCGACGCCGCCGCGACGCGCAGCCGCCTCCACGAACAGCTCGGCCACATAGCCGAGCTTGCGCTCATCCTCGCGAACGAAGACATCGCGAGTCTCGATGATCGAGACCAGCCAACCCACGAGAACTCCCTTTTGCTCGGCGACGAAGATGCGGCCCTCATTCTCTTTTACGTGTTTTATGAGCACGGCCAAGTAATCCGGCCCCACCGCTTCATCGAGGCGCCGATTAGGCTCAAAGACATGCTCGAAGCGATTGAGCGCCACCACAAATGCCTCAAGCGCGGCCCGCTCCTCGGGGAGCCGCGCCTCGCGCACCTTTGTCTCCTTAGGCCGCGTGCTCATTGGAATTGCCGCCGCATTCGACTAAGTTCCACCTCATGTTGAGGCGCATCTTTTACATCTTCGCGATTTTGTCGAGTGCCGCGACGGCCGCGCACGCCGATCAAGTCATGTGGGCCGACATGGGCTGGGCCGAGATTCGTGCCGGCAATGCCTTCGCCATGACCGCACCGCCCGGCACGGTCTATCGCGAGCTGAGCGGCGAGGACATCTTCACCGGCGAATTCGTACATCCGGACTTCAAGATCAGCTTCGAATACGGCCTTTGGGCGAAAAACCTCGACAGCCTCAAGAAGGGTTTTGCGCGCGAGAATGCCGTCTTCGATGGCCAAGCCGCGATCATCGTGACGGGGCCCGGCAACGGCAAGTTCGATTGCCAAGACAATCTTGTCGCCGCCTATGTGAAGGATGTTCATGCGGGCGTTCTCGCGCCGGTTTCGCTGCAAATTCATGGCTGCGCCAAGGATGCGCGTGAGATCCCAATCATGAAGCGCATGTTTAAGTCGCTACGTTTCGGCCGGCTGAGGTTTCCAAGTCAGTAAGTGCCGTAAACGCTTGCCATGCCCGCGTAGGCGGGCATCCAGACGCAGCAAACAATTGGACTCCCGCTTCCGCGGGAATGACATTGGTCTGAGCGGAAGGATTAGATCCTGAGCTTTTTCATCACCGCCCGTCCGCGCGGCGAAAGGCGATAGCCGACCTCAAGGCTTTCGGTAAGGCCCAGCTCTTTGAGCTTGCGGACATTGCGCTTGAATGGCGCGGTCTCCACCCCAGCCATTTCGGCAAGCTCGGGTGCGCGGCGCGCCGGCCACTTCTTGATAAGCTTGAGCGCTGACTTCGTCCATGGCCCGCTGCGGCTTGCCGCATCGAACCGCGCAAGGCGCGCAACTATTTCGTCAATCTCGTCAGCGCCTAGGGATTTCTCACGCAGCGCTTTGCGCGGGTCCTCGCCCGCCAGATGAAATTTGATGCGATAGACATTGCCTTCGCCGAATTGATCGAGATCAGCGATAAGCGCAGCGCGGTCGGAATAGCCCGCCGCCTTCGCATCGCGCGGCGTTATCGCCGCCGCCTCGACCAACGAAACATCGTCAATGGCAAGCACGCCGATACGAGTGCGTTGGCGACCGCCGGTTTTCGCGAACGCGCGCTTCCAACGCCGGAAGGCAATGGTGATTGTGCCTGCCGCAATTCCATCGAGCGTTTCGGCTTTGAAATGCATCAGCCGAACTGCTTGAGCCAGCCGAGCGATTCCAAGGTCGGCTTCCTGGGCGTGTATTCGGCACCGAACCAGCCGCGATAATGCAGGCCCTCGATCGCCTCGAAGATCGACGCGAAATCGAGCGTGCCCGCGCCCGGCTCAACACGCCCCGGAATATCGGAAAACTGGATATGCTCGACGACATCCATCACATCGGCGAACGCGCCGGCAACATCATCGCCGCACATCGCGACATGATAGATGTCGAACTGCAGGCCGATGTGCCCCTTGAGATGATCGCGGATCAATTGCGCGCCCTCGCGAATATCGCTGAGTAGCGCGTCCGGCAGATCGACCGGATTGATCGGCTCGATGAGCAAGCGAATGCCGGCCTTACTTGCGCGCTCGCTCGCCGCCAGGAGATTCTCGCGATAGGTTTTAAGTGCATCGGCGCGCGCGGCGCCCGAAGCAAGGCGCGATGGCCCTGCATGAACTTGTTTACAGCCCAAGATTGCCGCGTTGTCGAGCGTGCGCGCGATCTCCTCGGCGAACGCTCTCTCGCGCCCGGGCACGCCGGAGAGGCCTGGCCCGCCCTCGCGCAAATCGCCCATCCCGGCATTGAGCAGCACGACTTCAACACTTGCATCCTTCGCGACCTTCGCCATCTCGCGCGCCGGCACATCGAGGATTTGTATTTCGATAGCATTAAAGCCCGCCGCTTTGGCGCGCGCCGGGCGCTCAAGCGATGGCCACTCGCGAAACATCGTCGTAATGCTCGTGCTAAAGCGCATTGATAGGCTCACGAAAGATAAACGCCGGCCTCGATGCCGTTTGAATCCGCA
>JBAQHC010000783.1:0-1603 GCA_049288095.1 Alphaproteobacteria bacterium
AGCGAATCACCCAAAGAGAATCGACCCCTTCGCCAAATTTGTGAATCGGCTAACTTTGAAACTGCTCTAGCGTCGGGCGCGGCTCGCACGGGTAACTGGCACCGCATCGCGCGTGGGGCGCTAATTCTTGCGCGTGACCCAGAGCGAACGGCACGGGATTTTGCTCTTGTCGCACCGGTCCATATATTTGCGCGCGATTTCGCGCACTTCGTCCATAAGGCCGGCCTCGAGCGTAATTGGTTGAAGGCCGAGATTGAGCAATCGCCGGTTCTCGACAATGAGCTCATTCTCCGCGGCCTCATTGCGCGGATTGTCGACGAAATCGATCGTGGCGCCGGTTTGCTTGGCGATCATCTGAGCGAGATCTCTGATCCGGTGCGTCTCGGTCATCTGGTTGAGAATGTTCACGCGCTCGCCGCGTTGCGGCGGATTGATGATCGCAAGCTCAATACAGCGCACCGTATCCTGAATGTGAATGAACGCGCGCGTCTGGCCGCCGGTGCCGTGCACGGTGAGCGGATAGCCGATAGCCGCCTGCATCAGAAAGCGATTGAGCACCGTGCCGTAATCGCCGTCATAGTCGAACCGATTGATGAGCCGCTCATCCAGTCGCGTCTCCTCGGTCTGCGTGCCCCACACAATGCCTTGGTGCAGATCGGTGATCCTGACGCCGTCGTTCTTGTTGTAGAAGAAGAACATCAGCTGATCTTGCGTCTTGGTCATGTGGTAGATGCTGCCCGGGTTTGCCGGATGCAGAATCTCGCGTTCGGCCCAATCGCCCTTGCCCGTCTCGACCTTCACGCGCAGATAACCTTCAGGGATCGGTGCGCCCGCCGTGCCGTAACCGTAGACTCCCATCGTGCCTAGATGCACGAGATGTACGTCTCTGCCGCTTTCGACAATCGCCGCAAGCACATTATTGGTCGCGTTGAGGTTGTTGTTGACCGTATAGCGCTTATGCCAGCTCGACTTCATCGAATAGGGCGCGGCGCGCTGTTCGGCAAAGTGCACGATTGCGTCCGGCTTCACGTCCTTGATGGTCGCCAGGAGGCGATCATAGTCGCGCGCCACGTCGATGCGTTCGAAGCGAATATTATTCTCGCCAAGCTCCGCCCAAGCACTAAGCCGGACGCCCATCGGTTGAATGGGTGTCAGCGAGCTGACCTCAAGCTCACTGTCGATATTACGCCTCGACATGTTGTCGAGAATGACAACCTCAAAGCCCCGCTTGGCCAAATGAAGTGAGGTGGGCCAGCCGCAGAACCCATCGCCTCCCAAGATCAATACCTTCATTGGCATCCCCTTACATTCCTCGACCATACAGCGCTGCCGAGCGGACGACCGCACTGGCCGGCAAGTGGGTCCTGTCGCTTGCGATAGAGCCCCGGCCCTAGATTGTCACAACTTCTTGAGCGGCGGGAGAGCCATGAGCTTATGGCTCGCCTCATCAGCCCTTTTGAATGACCGCAATGGAGGCCGCGGAGACCGCCAGCTGGCTAAAGATCTGGGACAGATCGATGATAAATCGCCGCAGACGGAAGGGTTCCAAATTGCGGGGTACGATAATTGTCGCGCCCGGCACGATTTGCGCCCCGCTAAATGC
>JBAQHC010000784.1:0-1838 GCA_049288095.1 Alphaproteobacteria bacterium
TAAGCTTAACGACCCCATCGCCCGCGTGATCGACCTCGCCGCCCGCTGCGCCGCGCGCGGCTGGACCCCGGCGACCGCCGGCAACTTCTCGGTGCGGATCGACGCCGGGCGCGTCGCCATCACGCGCTCGGGCGCCGACAAGGGCTCGCTCACACCCGCCGATATCCTGACCTTACCGCTTGCCGAGCCGCCGCCGCGCGAGGCTTCCGCCGAGGCGCCGATCCACTGGACGCTTTACCACCGCATGGCCGAAGTCGGCGCCGTGGCCCACGCGCACCCGCCATCGACCACCGTGCTCTCGATGATGTCCGACGCCCGCCACGGCCTGAGCCTCGAGGGCCTTGAGCTGCTCAAAGTGCTGCCGGGCCAGTCGACGCACGAGACCAGGATCACCGTTCCGGTCTTGCCGAATACACAGGACATGACCGGGCTGGCCGCAAAGCTCGATTGGAATCCGAGCGCGCCAGCGCTTATCTTATCGGGCCATGGCATCTATTGTTGGGGACGCGACGAAGACGCGGCCTTCCGGCACATGGAAGCGCTCGAATACATGTTCGACCTCGAATTCAGACGGAGGCAAATCGCGAAATGACGACACTCACCGTCTATCGCAGCGCAGATGGCAGCATCGCGCGGCAAGCGATCACCGATATCGGCTCGATCACCCGCGAGCTTCAGATGATCGACATCTTGATGGAGCGCTGGCCCGTGCGCGCGCTCGCCAAGGACGCCGATTCCAAGAGTGTGCTCGACGCTTACGCGCCCGAGATCGACAAGCTCAACAAACAATATAACTTCGTCACGGTCGACGCGATCCGCCTTGTGCCGACGGCGCCGAATGCCAAGGAGATGCGCGACAAGTTTCTCTCCGAGCACACTCATGACGACGACGAGGTGCGCTTTTTCGTCGAAGGCTCGGGCGCCTTCTACATCCGCAAGAACGGCCTCGTTTATCAGATCGTCTGCACGCAGGGCGATCTGATCTCCGTGCCGCGCGGTGTGAAGCATTGGTTCGACACGGGCAGCCCGCCCTATTTCGCGGTCGTGCGCTTCTTCACCAACCCCAAGGGCTGGGAGGCGGTGTTTACCGGCGATGATGTCGCGAAGCGCGTTCCGCTCTACGAGCAGGCGGCTTAAGCGGCGGTGGGCGCAATCCTTCTCGATATTGAAGGCACAGTCAGCGACAAGCGTTTCGTTGCCGAGACGCTGTTTCCGTTTGCGCGCAAGCGGATCAAAGCGTTCATGCGTGATCATGCGCGCGACGGCGAGGTTGCCGCCGCCGCCAGCCTGATGCGCGCAAAGATGGGCCGCCCCGATGCGGGCCCTGACGAGATCGGCGCGGAGCTCGAGCACTGGATCGACGCGGATAAGAAAGAAGAACCGTTGAAATCGCTGCAGGGCCTGATCTGGAAAGAGGGTTATGACAGCGGCGAACTTGTCTCGCATATCTATGCCGATGTGCCGCCGGCGCTCGAACGCTGGCGCAAGGCCGGCAAGCGCATCGCGATTTTCTCGTCCGGTTCAGTGGGCGCGCAGAAGCTGTTGTTCGCGCATACGAGCATTGGCGATTTGACGCCCTATTTCTCCGGCTATTTCGATCTTTCGACCGGACCGAAATTCGAGGCTGCCTCTTATGTAAAGATCGCCAAGGCGCTCGATCATCAACCTTCGGACATTCATTTCTATTCCGACGCGCCGCGCGAAGTGGAAGCCGCCCTTGCCGCTGGCCTTGTTGCAACGCTTGTTGAACGCGACGGGCCAATTGAGGCAAGCCCTTCCTTCCGCCGCATCCAAGACTTCACGGGCGAATAAATGATCCGCGCGCATGAGGCCTATGC
>JBAQHC010000785.1:0-12807 GCA_049288095.1 Alphaproteobacteria bacterium
GGCGGAGGCCGAGGCAGAGCGTCAGCGCAAGGCGGCGGAAGAGGCGGAGCTTCTGGCCGCCATCAAAGCGGAAGAGGAAGAGCGCGACCGTCTCTTGAAGGCCGAGCAAAAGGCCGCGCGCGATACACGTTATGCCGCGCGCAAGGCAGCCAAGAAGGCGCGCCGCAAAGGCACGATGCGCTGGGACGAGTATTTGAAGTAACGCAGGGGACGCACCAGGTTGAGGCCAGCACTCAATCCGCGAACGGGTCAGCGGCCGCGATTTCCGCCCTTGAAGGGCCGGCTGCCCGGTATGTTCTTCTGGTTGAATTGATTCTTGCCGCGGCTCCGGAAATCATTCGCCTTCGGATCAAATTCCGTCGGCGGCGCTTTGCCGGGGCGTTTCTTGCCCTTTTCGTCGATAGGTAGCTTAGCCATTGAGGCCTCCTGAAATTTCGGCGCTAAACTGCACGGAGTTTGCGGTGCTGTCCATGTCTCCGGTGTTCTGCCGAATGTTACTTTCACAACGGAGTGAGATAGGGCGGTTGGCATTTAATGCGACTTTCGAAAGCAAGCTGGCAGCGGGAGGGGAGCATGTCGGTTCGGGGTCTTGGTTTTTCGGCTGTGTTGTTGAGCGCCGCGCTCGCGCTCGGGCAGTCGAGCCAGGCTGTTGCCGCGCACGTCATCACAGCGCAATTTCATGGTGGGCCTGATCGCGCCGGCGTGTTTTCCGGAGTGGGGCCGGAGGGTTTCTTCAAGCCGGTTTGGCGCTTCGATGCTGGCCATATGGTGATCGCATCGCCCGTGGTTGCGGATCGCGTTTTGTTCGTCGGCGCCAAGAACGGCAATTTCTATGCGCTCGATGCGGCGAGCGGCGCACTCAAATGGAAATTTGTTGCCGATGCGCCAATCACTTCGACTGCGGCAATCATCGACGGAGCGGCGGTTTTCCAATCGGATGCAAACACGATCTATGCACTCGCCGTAAGTGACGGGCATGAGCTTTGGCACCGCGCAACCGGGGCGAGCCTGCCGTTCGAAGCGATTGCCGGCTTCGATGTGAAGGACGATTGGGATTATTGGAGCTCATCGCCGCTCGCCTATAAGGGGCGCATCTATATTGGCAGCGGCGATGGCAAGGTCTATGCGCTCGACGCGAAGACAGGCGATATAAAATGGAGCTACGCGACTGACGGTCGTGTGCGCTCATCGCCTGCAACCGACGGCAAGCGCATTTATGCGGGCAATCTCGACGGCGAAATGTTCGCGCTTGAGATCAGAAACGGGCATCCGCTTTGGTCGTTCAAAGCGCGCGGCAATCCAATCTTCCCGCAAGGCAGCATCGTTTCCTCGCCGGCGCTGGGCGGTGGCAAAGTCTATTTCGGCAGCCGCGATTTCAATCTTTACGCGCTTGAGGCAAAGAGCGGCAAAGAGAGCTGGCATCAGGCCGTCAAGAATTCCTGGGTGCCTACGACACCAGCATTTTCGAACGGCGCCCTGTACGCCGGCAGCGCTGATGGGCGCGCCGTCTTTGCCTTCGATGCCAAGAGCGGAAAGCAGCTCTGGACCAATTCGCTCGATAGCCAGCTTTTGTTTTCATCGCCGATCATCGCTGGCAACAAGGTCTATGCGGCGACAACGGGCGGCTATGTCTTTGCGCTGACGGCGAAGGACGGAAAAATCGCCGGCTATACGATGACGCAAGATCGCGTCATGTCATCGCCTTGGATCGAAAACGGGATCATCTATTTCGGCGATAACGATGGCTTTGTTTATGCGATGTCGGCCGGCGCGCAGCACTATCCGGGCGGCTAATGCGAGACTCGCAGAGCGCCTGTGCTCTGCGAATCTCTTTGTTTAGCCGATTTCGATCGCCGCATCAGCGGGCGAATTGAAGATCGACAATGAGGCCGTTCGAGCGCGTGACCAACGCGAAGTCATTATGCGCCCTGACCCAGTAGTAGCCGTGCGGCGGCTGACGCAGGTGATAGACGCGCCAGTCGATTGCCGGGCCGCGCCGCCATTCAACCGGCAAGCGTTCGCCGCGGCGGAAATCGTGGTGCCGGTAATCGACATGAGCAACTGCTCTGTGCGCGTCGTAATTGCGATAGTCCCTATAAGGAGCTGCCATTGCCGCCGTGCCAGAGAGCAGCGACGCCGCTGTGATCGCAAGAATGAGACGTTTCATTTCTAATCTCCTTCAAATCGATACAACTCTCGTTGGCGCGCCGACTGTTCATATGCGCTCCAACATAAAGCTCAAACGGGCGGCTTGCGGCGCGCCGGTGTTCGGATTTGGGTATGATTGTGGCGCGGTGTGACGCGCGTTACGCGTAGTTGAAACTAATCGAAATGCGTCGGGATTTGGCGTTGCCGGCAACGACTTCATGGCGCAGCCAGCTTTCCCAAAGCAGCACAGTGCCAGCTTTGGGCTCGATGTAGATGAACGGCAGATGACTGGCGCCTGCGCTGCGCTTCTTCGGTGGTGCCGCCATCATCATCGTGAGCCGCGGGTCTTCAAATTTGAGCTTTCCGGCATTCTTCGGCACGGTCACATAATATGTGCCGCTCAACACTGAATGCGGATGAATATGGCCCGAATGGATACTTGCGCCGGGGCTCATCACATTGACCCAAAGGCTGTTGCATTCGAGCTTGCGCCGTCCCAGATCGAATGCGAGAGCACGCGTGAATTTACTGACATGCGCATCGAGGTTTTCGCGCAGCTTGCCGAACGCCGGTGCGCGGCGCTCAAGATCATTGAGCGAAGCGTAAGACGTGTAGCCAGGGTAATTGTGCGCGCGTGACCAGGTTCGGCCGGCATTGTCTTCGCGCGCAAGCATCAGGCTTGCCGCCTCAAGCTCCTTGTTCAGCCCTGACGCAACCGATTTCGGGATCTCGGCGCGATAAATCGGGGTCGCGAAGTAGTGAGAGACCGGCATCAAGTCACGCTTTGTCTTGCTTTGGCGGCAGCGGGACGGCGCCAAACCGCTTTGCTCTTGTCAAGGGCTGGGGCTTGGCGTTCCCTTTCGCCTGTAGGATGGATGATCGGGATCTCGGCCGGAAGGAGACTTACGATGGAATATACTCGCCTCGGCAAAACGGGATTGAAAGTTTCGCGGCTTTGCTTGGGATGCATGACCTATGGCCCCAAGACGTGGCGCGATTGGGTGATCGAAGAGAAGGATGCGCGGCCGTTTTTTGAGAAGGCACTTGAGGTCGGCATCAATTTCTTCGACTCGGCCGAAGTCTATTCCAACGGTGAAAGCGAAGCCATTCTCGGCCGCGCGCTCAAGGCACTCGTCAAAGACCGTGAAGATGTCGTAATCGCAACGAAGGTCTCGCCCAACGGTCCGCAATCGGGCGGCAGAGGCCCTAACAGCGTTGGCCTCTCTCGCAAGCATATCATGGCGGCGTGTGATGCTTCGCTCAAACGTCTGCAGACGGATTATATCGACCTCTATCAGATTCACCGTTTTGATCCGCAAGTCCCGATGGAAGAAACCGCGGAGGCGCTGAGCGATCTCGTGCGGGCAGGCAAGGTTCGCTATATCGGCGCCTCATCCATGTTCGCCTATCAGTTCGCGAATTATCTCGCGCTCGCAGACAAGAACGGCTGGGTGCCGTTCGCTTCGATGCAGAACCATTACAACATGATCTATCGCGAGGAAGAGCGCGAAATGATGCGGCTCTGCGCGGAGAAGGGCATTGGCGTTATTCCCTGGAGTCCCCTAGCGCGCGGCTTTCTCGCCGGCAATCGCCATCGCCAAGGCGGTGGTGACACGGCGCGGGCCAAATCCGACGACTTCTCGAAGAGCCTTTATTACACCGATGCCGACTTCAAGGTCGTCGATCGCAATGTCGAAATCGCAAACAAGCTGGGCGTGAAGCCGATCCAGCTTGCGCTGGCGTGGGTGCTGGCAAATCCCGTCATCACCGCGCCGATTTTGGGTGCTTCCAAGCTTAGCCATATCGATGACGCGGTGGCCGCACTTGCGATCAAGATTTCACCTGAGGACAAGAAAGCGCTCGATGAGCCTTATCAGCCTCATCGCGTGCTTGGGCATTGGTAAGCGCGGCCGTATCGTTCGGTGCGAGGGGGGTGATCCAGAATGCACGATGAGTTTAATGAGGAGGATCGCGGCCCTTCCGGCAAGCTATTGCCGCTTCATCGTTTCCTCGGACGTCTCTCCGGCAATTTCATCGCCGCGCTCATTCTTGTCGCTGCCTCGCTCGGCATCGGCATATGGGGCTACAACCATTTCGAGCACATGTCGGTCGTCGATGCGTTTCTTAATGCGGCGATGATTTTGGGCGGCATGGGACCAGTCGACAAATTGCTGACCGAAGGCGGCAAGATTTTCGCCGGCTGCTATGCGCTCTATTCGGGCGTCGTGCTGCTGTTCTCGGCAACGCTTTTGCTTGCGCCAATCGCGCATCGCGTAGTGCGCGCGTTTCATCTCGCCGAGGACGACAAGAAGTAAGTGTCAGCGCGTGATGCGGTTGCCTTCGCCCATCAAGACGATAGTCGGCTGGTAATTGCGCGCCTCTTCCGAGGGCACGTAGCTGTAGGCGCATACGATGATCTTGTCGCCGACTGCAGCCTTGCGCGCAGCCGCGCCATTTAACGCAAATTCGCCCGAACCGCGCGGACCGACGATCGCGTAGGTGGTCAGCCGCTCGCCGTTGTTGATGTTGTAGATGTCGACTTGCTCGAACGGCAGAATGCCGGCGGCATCCAGCACATCGCCATCGATCGAGATCGATCCCTCATAGTCGAGATCGCAGCCCGTGACTTGCGCCCGGTGGATCTTGGACTTGAGCATGGCCAGGAACATTCGGGCCAACTCCTCCGCAGGCGCAAAAAACGCGCGTCTTTGGAGCTAAGGAACCCCTGACCTTATGTCAAGCCGCTGTGGCTACTCGATCTCGTAGACGAGGCTGGCATCCGCGCTCAGCACTTGCTCGCCCGCGGCCGTCGGCACCGAGGCTTCGGCCTTGGCAAACTGGGCGCGGTACATCGGTACGGGCGGGGCGCTCGAGGACTCCGAGATGCTCATCAGGCGGCCCAACTTGACCCCTGCCGACTTGGCCATGAGATCGGCCTTGCGGGCGGCATCTTTGATGGCCGCGTCTCGCGCGGCATCCGTCAACTGGTCGGTATTCGCAATGCCGAAGCTCACGCCGTACATTTCATTGGCTCCCGCAGTTATGAAGGCGTCGAGCGCCGTGCCCAGCTTCGAGATGTCGCGCACGATCACTGTCACTTGGTTGAACACCTGATAGCCGATGATCTTGTTGGGCTCTGTTTGCGGCATGCCTGGCGGGGTTTGCTGATAGACGGGCTGGACCGAGAAGTTGGAGGTCTGCATATCGGCATCGGCAATGCCGAGTGGCTTCATGGTTGCAAACACCTTGTTCATTGCGCCGGTGTTTGCGCGCAGAGCGTCTTGCGCCGTCGCAGCATGGGTTCTGACCCCGGCGCTGATGGTTGCCATATCGGGGGCGTGACGCGCTTCGCCATGGCCATTGACCGTCAGCAGGCGCTGAGGCGCATCGTCTGAGGTGTTGTTCTCTGCAGGCGCGCTGCAAGCTGCGCTAACCGCAATCACCAGCGCCGCGGCGAGCAATGTGGAGAGGTGGCGTTTCATGCGTTTCCCCGGGTTTTAGGTTGCGGGCCAGGCGGGGCCGGCGCCAGGGGCCAAGATACATGGCATTGTGACCTAACTCAGGCGCTGCTAAGGCATGCAGCCTCGCTCTTTCGGGGGCCCGTAGCTCAGTTGGTTAGAGCCGGCCGCTCATAACGGTCTGGTCGCAGGTTCGAGTCCTGCCGGGCCCACCACGTAGCTTCCCGGTGGCGCTTCTTACGCTTGGCACGCATCGGTGCCTTGCATTGGCTCACATCACGGACCGGGCGGACTCGACTCGCCTGCAGCTGAGTCGGTGCCGCCTTGCGGCTCGCTGGCCACCGCTTGAGCGAAGCGCAGAACCTGCTTGAAGAGATATCTGTTGCGCGCGCGGTTCCAGAGCCCCTGATCGACCGGCTTGCTGGCGGTGCCAAACGAAATCTCGATCGAGATCGAATTATCCGTCGGCCCGAACGCCACGATCATTCTTGCGCCCGCCTTGCTGTCCCCTTGGCCGCTGCCGCAAACAGTGCAAGCAACGTCAGGCCAGACATAGACGATATCTGGGCCTTTGACGTTCGGATCGCCCGCGAATTGGACGAGATGTGGGACTGGCTTCCAAGCGGGAGGCTTTCGACCCGGCGATTTGCTGGCTTCGCTCAGACCTTGATTGATCAGGGTAGCCAACTTGTCGACAGATTCCGGCCGTTTGATGAGGAGCCAGGCCGCGCGATTGTGATAGGTGATCTTCCATTCGATTTTGTAGATCACGCCTGTTTGCAGCGGATTGGATGGCGGGCTTGGTTCATCTGAATCGAGCGCGGTCAGGGTTGGGCTATCGCTGCTGCCGTGAGGCGGTCCAGGCCATTTGGGGGAGGGGCTAATGCCGTCCTGATCCCACAGATCTTGTGTCTCACGCAGATGGTAGACGGCATAGGCCGAATAATCTCTGGCTTGCGTCCTGACAATCGTCACGTTGCGGAAACAAAACTTCGGAACGCCATCGTCGGTCTTCGCAGGATCATCGATCTTCTGCCAATCCTTCTTGACCGTTCCGAGATCGGTTGGCCAATGCTCATTGTTTTCGACATCCGGATAGCGCTGGCGATACCAATCCATCTTGGCTTGCACCAGCAAATCAGAAATACACGGTTCGCAATCTACTGACGAAGCATCATCGCCATTGTGCCTGCAGTAGTGCTTCTCAGAAAGCGCATGATACTCCGGCACGGCGTTGAACAGCGATTGGACGTCACACCCCACCGGCACAAATGGCAGCCCCCACAAAGCGGGGTTCGCGGCTTTCGAGCTATCGACTTTGCAACTCCAGGGACCTTCATTCGGAGGCGATGGCTGTACTCCCGTCCCGGATGGCGGCGCGGACGGAGCGGGCAGGTTTGACGCTGTCTGTTCTGGTGACGCCGCCGCAGCAGGCGGCGTCGTGCTCGGGGCGTTTGGTGCGGCCGGCGTCGTTGCAGCTATTGGCGGCGACGCTTGAGGAGGCGTTGGCGGTAGCGGAGCTGCGATCGGAAAATCGCCCCTGCACGACAGAGTGCAGGGTCCGGCAATGCCTCCAGACGCGAAGACTTCGAGAGTGAAGTCAGTCGCGGGCACTGACTCCAACAGGACAGTGCGGCGTATAACTTTCACCGACGCCCGATTTTTCCTCGAAATGGCATCCGCGCTAAACTTCACGTTCTCGAAGACCTTGCCTGGATGTTCGGTGGACAGCGATAGGCAGCCCAGTACTGCGCCTGGGGCGGCATTCGACGGGAATGATGTCACGGTCTGTTCGGGGTTCGCGCAGTCTTGAAACCGGACCTCTGGCTTCGAACAGCCCGCGACGGCGGCCAACAGGATCAACAATCCCAACAGCTTGCACAGAAGACCGGCGCTCGACGATTGGAGCTTCATGGTACTATCTCGGCGTCGGGAGGTTACAGATGTCCGCAATTTCTGCCCGGCATCGCTCTGACTCGGAATCGACGGCGCCGAGACCGAGGACCGGCCTGAGAAACTCGGGAGCGATAGGCGCATGCCCTGGGATTGGGGGGCCTGCAATAATTGCCCCGTACCGAAGCACGCCGTAACAGATGAAAATGAGAAGCAGAATTGCGCCTTCACGCGGCAGCAGTTCATAGTTTTCCGATACGTGTAAGTTATCGGTCATCAGCACGATCATCAAAACGATCACGCCGATGACGAGCACGCACGCTTCCAGCAGGAAATAGGGGCGATCGACATAGAGTCCAACCGCGTGCACTTGATGCCGCAGATCCTCAGGCATTGAGAGTGGAAGGCGATTGAGCGAAAAATACTCTTGATCGTCCGCCGGTGGGCAAAATGTGATCGGCGTTTGGAACGAATGGCCGTCGGTGGGTAGGCAAGCTTTAAGCGATGCGCCGAAGGCTTGTAGGTCAATTTGTGGGCGATTGCGCTCGTTGCTTGAATCGACGCTTTGCTGGAGGACGCTGCGCACATTGTCCCAATCATTCATAGCCTCTGGCATCGTCTTAATCGCCGAGGGCGCCAATACAATTGCCAAACCCAATACGAATGTCAGATTGAAAATGCTCGATGAGAGCAAGCTGTCGATAGCGAGCTGCTCCGCCCTGTTCTGCGCCAACTTGCCTGCGACCCCAGCAGCCCAAAATGCAGTCGCCAGCTCAGGGACCGCAACAAGCAGAGGTAAGAGAACGGCGACGCTATGCGGTGGCAAGATCGCCGGAGCATGTTCATTCGGATACAGTGTCCCGAAAAGCCAGATGACTCCGATAAATAAGACCGACACCGCACATATGAAGAAGAAGGCCATGGAGCCCAGTGGAGTCGGGCTCTCTCCTGCTGGTGGGGTGCTATCCCCAGCGGAAGACGGTAGCGTGACTTCCCAAACCATTACGCCGAGCAAATACGCGACGCCTAAACCGATGAGCCACCACCCATATTGAGCGGCGATGAGGCCTGGGTGCTCGGGCGAAGTCAGGTTTGTGAAGTACAGAATGAATCCGCCGATCACAAGCACAGCCAAAATTAAAGCATCGCGAAAGACGGTCGCCTTTGAAATGGCGATGTTGTGTGTCGGCACGATGAGCGCGCTAAGACCTGCGATCAAGAGGATGTTGATGAGCGAGCTTCCGAGAACGACGCCGATTGGAATGTGATGGGCGAGCCCCAACACATCGAGCACGCCGTGCGCGCCTCTAGAAAGCTCGAGTTGAAGATGCGCGCCGAGTATCACGGCGATTTCTGGAGCGCTGCACAAGAGCGTGATCGCAGCTCCAACGACCACTGGATGGACGCGACCAGCTACGAGGCCCTGTGCAAATTTTGTGACGAAGAAGCTTCCAACAACAGTAAGCAGCGGCGCTGCGACAATGCTGATGATGACAATCCACGTCACCTGGCGCCCCCACTAGCCCCGACGACTTTGCATGTGAGGCGACCTTAACACGCTGACAAACTCGAATGAAACTCGCCGGGCCAGGACGTGAAAAGACAGTTGTGCGTGTGGCCCCAAGGCCACGTTCGCAATATTCGTTGCGACTTTTGACGTGCCGGTAAGGCCGCTGCCAAGCGAGCGCGGCACAGCCGTTGACGGGCCCTCCCCCTCGTGCAATCCATAGCTTAGTTGGGCTGATGTTGGGGGACGCGGCTGATGCGTGCTGGCTCAGCGGCACTGATTATCCTGTGTCTTGTGTTGTGCGCCGGTGTCGCCAAGGCAGATTATGCCGAGGGGTATCAGGCGTATTTGCGCGGTGACTACACGCGGGCCGTCTCGATCTGGCGGCATGCCGCATGGGTCGATGATGACATGGATGCGCAGAAATGGTTGGGCGATCTTTATTCGACCGGCAAGTACGCGCCTTATGATCCGATTGAGGCCTATGTCTGGTATTTCATCGCCGTCATCAATCCCGCGCATACCAGCAAGGTTCAAAGTGTGGCGCAAGCGCAGCTGAAGGAGATCTTTAACGGTATCAAGAATCTCGATCGCCTCGCGGCTCAAATGTCGTCGGATGAACGCCGCGATGCGGAGGAGCGCATCGTATATATCCTGTCGAGCCGGGGTGCTGAGGGATTTGTGAGGCTCGGCGAGCTCTACGCCGAGGACGTGCTGTTCGGCAGCGCTTGTCCAGCCGTGCCTGAGGAAACGGACAATCCAACAAGCAGTGCCGAGCGGCTCGGTACCCTTTTGGATACAATAAAGAAAAGTCAGACTTCGAACGGCCTTGTGGTTTCACCCACCGTTAGCACGAACCCCAGCCTTGATCCTTCTGTCTATCTCTACTGCGGTCCGAAAGCTCACGCTAATATATCGGTGCTTCAAAAGAACAGCGTCGACGCGTATGCCTATTTCCTGATCGCGCGCGACCGCGGCTACAGAATTGCCGAGGAATTGGCAAAAGAATATCGCGGTGATCTCGACGATGTGAACGGCTTTAGCCGGTTGCCGCTGAGCGATGGTGAGCGCAAGAAGATCGTCGGGCGCATTGTCTCTAAAGCGCAAGAAATCGAGCTGGATTGGGAGCCGCCTTTCGACATTTATCCGGGCGGGCATAGCGATGAGTCGCCGTTCGGCTTCGAGCGCACGAAAGCGCTTTCGCGCGTCAAGACCGAAATTCCGTGCAGCTCGATACAGGGTGCTCTCGCATTCTTGGGATTCTACAAGGGCAAGGCCGATTGCGTGTTCGGTGTCGGGACCCGGGAGGCGGCGATGCGCTATCAGGCGACGCTTGGCCACGCGACCTCGGGCGTCCTTAAGCCGGAAGACGTGGTCCTCTTGATCAAGGCTGCGGCGACCAAGGGTCACTCGGCTTCCCAGGAGCGGCTCGGCGAGATGTATTTCGCCGGGGTCGGCGAACCCTTGAATTATGCTCGGGCGAAACACTGGTTTGAGGTGGCTGGGGATCAGAAGGATCCCTATGCGCTCTACAATCTGGGCATCATCTATCGCGACGGCCTTGGCGTTGATGTCAATTTCGACCAAGCCGCAGTTTATTTCATGGAAGCACAGCAAACCAATTGTCCTGATCAGCGATTGATGGACCAAATCAAGAAGCAGCTGGTGGCTCTTGGCATACGCAAGAGCGCACAGCCAGCGGCGCATTGAAGGGGTTGGGTAAAGGGGGCCAATGATGCGAACCGCGACTTTGACAATTCTAGCGGCCTGCGTTCTCGCATCGGGCGCTTTCGCCAAATCGCCGGATTGGTGGAACGACATCATTCCAGCCAAGCCTCAATATTCATGCGGCGGGCCGAATTGCGGCGGCTACGGTTATGGAATTGGGATTTGTCACGGCTATCTGCCCGCCGCAACCGTGGACAATGCCAATTGTGGTCCAGGCACCCACAACTACTGCCGTATTCAAGAGGCGATCTGTGCGGTACGGCCTGGTGGCGTGGTTATGGTGGCGCCCGGTTACACAACAAAAGACGGCCATACGGAGCCAAAGCCTTATACCGAGAATTTGTTTATTCCGAAGCCGATCACGCTTACGAGCACGTTGACGAGGCGGCAAGCCGTTGCGAATAGCGATGGCGCGAGCATCCGCGACAAGATCTACGAAAAAGCGACCGGTTCTTCACCTGAAGGCTATTCGCGGCAAAGCCAGACCGGTCCTAAGTTTCCATTTTCCGAGTACTACGACGTCTCGCCTTTGAGCCAGAACCTAAGCGCTAGGGCACCTCAGCTCTACGAGGACTACGCCAAGGTTTTTCCCGTTTTGGCGCCGCCGGACAACGGACGGCCATGCATCGGCGTCGATGTCAAACACGGTGGTTCTGATGGCGTGCGGATTGTGGGATTGCTGATCGTTGCGCACGATCACATGACGCGACCCTGCGTGGATGTCGATGCGCCTTATTTCGCATTTAGTAGGGTTTGGCTGCTCGGTGATCCGAATGAGGATGGCATTCTGGTGCGCAGCGGGCTTGCGGCGATCACCGGCAACGAGATCATGGGCGCTGATGTCGGTGTTCGGCTAACGGGGCATTATGAGAGTGTCGGGGGACATCCGGGATTCTTTCCCGGTGGAATGGACTCGTTCGATGGAGGCTTCTATCGCACGAGTGGCTTTCCGCCAGGCATAAACCGTGAGCTGCCCTATAACGAGGGCATGCATATTGTTGCCGATAACTTCATTCACGACAACAATATCGGTTTGCAGATTATTGGCGACACGGATGTCTACACGGCACGAAACGTCATCTTTAATAATTGGACGGCCGGCGTGCAGAACATGAACGGAGGCGGCGCCTATACGGCAAATTATATTGGCTACAACGGTAATGGGTTTGTGTTTGTCTATGACACAAGATCGGCCGACAAGACGTGGACCTCAGCTTCGAACTCGCCACCTATGAGCGCAAGGGAACCGCCCCAGCGTGGCGAAAGGGAGCAATGGCCACTCCGTGCTCCCACAGTGATCGGTAATGCGATCAAGTCCAATGCTAATGCCGGTGTCATGGTGCTGGCTGACGCAGGCGATCAGCAAAACCCTGATATCAGGCGGCACAATCTGTCCGACATCGCAGAGCATATTTATGAGCACATGGGCACTGTTTGGGGCAATTGCATCAGCAGCAATTGGGGTCATGCAATAGATGTGCGGGCCGTAAGATGGGATAATTGGAGATCGATCACTCCGGTCGACACTCGCGATGCGCTCGCTGGCGGCGGCCCGTTGCAATTCTTGGGTATCAATCCCGACAAGCACGCGGCGTTCCCCAACAACAACTCGTATAACAACAACGGGCCCTGGTGGAGCAGCAATCGTGGAGGCTTGGGCATGGGCGCGCTTGAGGATGTGATGCTTCATCCGATATTCATTTCCTATCCGCAGCGGCGCGCCAATTGCGAATGGTTTCCCGACCCAGCATTTCTGCAACCACCTGCGCCACCGCTGCGGTAGCTCAACCGTCACTTCCGCGGGACGGCGCACTTCGCGCCGCTCGGCGTGCTCGTTCTTCTGTTCTGAGGAGATGCACGCCGAGCTGTTTCGAGCCCGACCTTGGCCGGTGCTTTTAGGTTCAAGCCGCAGCGTCTTGAAGCGCCGAGTTCGAGCAATATATCTACGAGCCGATATAGGAACGTTGGAGCTCTTGGCGCACTGAACTAGGCGTCACGGGCACCGCGGAGGGCAAGAACAGTTGAAGATCGTGGGTTACGCCTTGCGTCGCAAGCGAACGCGCAGCTATATCT
>JBAQHC010000786.1:0-3702 GCA_049288095.1 Alphaproteobacteria bacterium
CCCTCAAGGGGAGGGGGGATTCTTGAAGGGACACTTTGAACGCAGAGCGAAACATCAACTCACTCGATGATCATCAAGGCCTGGCCGAATTCCACCGGCGCGCCGTTCGACACCAGAACCTCGATCACCTTGCCGGCCTTGGGCGAGGGGATCGGGTTCATCGTCTTCATCGCATCGATGATGAGCAGCGTCTGGCCCTTGGTGACGGTGTCGCCCGCCTTGACGAACGGGTCGGCGGTCGGCTCCGGCGCTAGGAACGCCGTGCCGACCATCGGCGATGTCACCGCGCCGGGATGTTTCGCAAGGTCTTTAACGACGGGCGCTTCGGCCTCAATAGGCGGGACGATTGGTGCGCGCAACGTGGTCGCGGCTCCGGGAGGAGCGATGGGCGTGGCATGCAACGTCAGTTGGCGCACCACTTTGATGCGCTTGCCGCCTTGCTCGACTTCGATCTCGGAGAGCCCCGTCTCATCGAGCAACCGCGCAAGATCTCTAATCGCGCGCGCATCGATATCGGGTTCGGGCGGCGGAGTCTTCTTGTCGTTACGAGCCAAAGGCGCCTCTCGTCGTTACGCCGAACGGGATTGCAATTGCTGGGCGACGGCTTGCACGGCGAGCGCATAGCCTTGAATGCCGAACCCGCAAATCACGCCGGTTGCCGCGAGCGAAACATAGGAGTGATGGCGGAAGCTCTCGCGCGCGAATGGGTTGGAGACATGGACCTCGATGATCGGGCCCTTGAAGGCTTTGAGCGCGTCATAAAGCGCGACCGAGGTGTGGGTGAGCGCGCCGGCATTGAGGATGATGGCGCTCGCGGCTTGCCTCGCCTCCTGGATCCAATCGACGAGATCGCCCTCATGGTTGGATTGCTTGGCGACGATCGTGAGGCCCACCTGCTGCGCTGTTTTGGCAGCGAGATTTTCGGCGTCGGCGAGCGTCATGCGGCCGTAGATTTCGGGCTCGCGGGTGCCCAATAGATTGAGGTTCGGGCCGTTCAAGATATATACGGGAGAAGGCATGGGACGCTGGCTACCGGCCTCGTTTTGCGCGAATCGTCAGCGAGTTATACTTGAGGCGAAGGGAGAGGGCACCCCCTTTGTGGGCCTGGGCCCATGGCCTTGCCCCCTGAGATTTCGTCATCCTGAGCTCGTCGAAGGATGAGCCTGTCGAAGGATGACCCCGAGAGAACAAATGCGCATCACCTTGAACGGAGAGCCACGGGAGGTTGCGGCCGCACTGACGGTCGAGGCGCTTCTGCGCGCCTTCGATCTCGACCCGAAAAAAGTAGCGGTTGAACGTAACCTGGAGATTGTGCGCCGCTCCGAGTTTTCGCGCCTTAAGATCGAGGATGGCGACCGGCTCGAGATCGTCCACTTCATCGGTGGCGGCTAAAGCGCGAGCGGGCCCGACAACAGAGCGAGCCCGGCCTCACCCGGTCGGGTTAGGCACCGCGCTTCGTTTCTGTCAGCCTCTTCGAATAGTGATCAGCTTTTCGGGAGGGAGAAATGTCACTTCGTGTCACCGCCGCCGCTTTGGCCGCGTTGTCTCTTGTCGTTGCCGTACCGCCGGCGATGGCCAAGACCAAAACCCCAATCAAGAACATCGTGCTGGTGCACGGCGCCTGGGCAGACGGTTCAGGTTGGCAGGGCGTTTACAACATTCTCGTCAAAGACGGTTACAAGGTGAGTGTCGTTGCCGATCCCCTGACTTCGCTTGCGGATGACGTCGCGGCGACCGAGCGCGTGCTTGCGCGCCAAGACGGGCCGGTCCTTCTTGTCGGCCACTCTTATGGCGGCGCGGTTATCACCGAAGCGGGCAACGACCCCAAGGTCGTCGGCCTCGTCTACATATCGGCATTCGCGCCGGATGATGGCGAAAACATTCTCGGCCTGTTGCCCAAGAGCGATGCGCCACCCCCATTCGAGGTGGATAAGCAGGGTTTCGCGTTCCTGAAGCGCGATGCGTTCCTTGCCGCGTTTGCGCCTGATGTCGGGCCGGAGCTTGCCGCCTTCATGGCCGATGAGCAGGTTCCGCTTTCTGTCCCGAATGCGGGCACGGTGGCGATCAAAGATCCGGCGTGGAAGAACAAGCCGAGTTGGTATTTCTCGACCAAGGGCGATCAGATCATTCCGCCGTCATTGCAACACATGATGGCGGCACGCATGAAAGCCAAGGTGCTCGTCGATTCCGAGGGCAGCCATGTCGGCTTCATCTCGCATCCCGACGCTGCAGCCGCGTTGATCGAGCAGGCGGCGAAGAGCGTTAAGGTCAAATAGGCCGCGAATATCGTCGGGGCGCGCGAAGTGGTAACATTGCGAGATGCGGGAACGCGCCCCTGCGGGCCCGAAGCAGGAGATGCAAGCGATGGCGAAGCTGAACATCAAACAGGGCGACGAGGTGTTTCTGCACGATGGCGAGGTGGCTTTCGGCACGGTGCAGCGCCATCCGCCAGGTGACGCGAAAGACATCGTCATCTATGTCGAGAATGCCGGCGAGTTCATGGTTCCGGTGAGCGCGATCAAAGCCGTGCACGATGGCAAGGTGCTGCTCGATAAGGGAAAGCTGCATCTGGAACTTCTCGAAGCCATCAAGCACGCGCATGACCGTGAAGACGCATCGGTGAGCGAGCGCGAAGACGATGAGTTCCTCGAAGACAAGGAAGAGTGAGCTGATCGTTCTCTCTGCCGGCGATGTTGGCTAGCGGACATTTTATAGCCAACCGGTAACACCATAGTACCATCGACCGGGCGCGCTTTCGAGCGCAGAGTCTCGTCGGTGAACGTTCTCTCGCAGCTTCATTGTCAACGAAGGAGATTGCTAGATGGCGACGATCAGAGCGAAAGACGGAACGGAGATCTATTACAAGGATTGGGGCTCAGGTCAGCCCATCGTGTTCAGCCATGGTTGGCCGCTGACATCGGACGCGTTCGAAGATCAAATGTTCTTCTTCGCGAGCCAAGGCTATCGCTGCATCGCCGCTGACCGGCGCGGCCATGGCCGCTCGGGCCAGTCGTGGAACGGCAATGATCTCGACACTTATGCCGACGATCTTGCTGAGCTGACCGCAAAGCTCGATCTCAAAAATGCGATCCATATCGGTCATTCGACCGGCGGCGGCGAAGTTACGCGCTATATCGGCCGGCACGGCACGAGCCGCGTTGCCAAGGTTGCGCTCATCGGTGCGATTCCGCCGGTGATGGTGAAGTCGCCGTCAAATCCCATGGGCACGCCACTCGAGGAGTTCGACAAATTGCGCGCGGCGGTGCAGGCCGATCGCTCCGCGTTCTGGAAAGACCTTGCGATGCCGTTCTACAGCTACAACCGGCCGGGCGCGAAAGTCAGCCAAGGTGTGATCGATTCATTCTGGCTGCAAAGCATGATGGCCGGCTTCCCGGCGTCGTATTTCTGCATCAAGGCCTTCTCGGAGACCGATCTGACAAAGGACTGCAAGGAGATCGACAAGCAGACGCTCGTCTTGCATGGCGATGACGACCAGATCGTGCCGATTGCGGATTCGGCCATGCTGTCCTCCAAGCTGATCCCGAACGCCAAGCTCGTGGTTTACAAGGGCGCGCCGCACGGCATGTGCACGACGCTGAAGGACCGCGTGAACAAGGAATTGTACGATTTCATCAAGGCGTAGCCCGCCCGAAATCGGCGAGGCTGAGATGGCCGGCCCGCAAGGCCGGCCATTGCTTTTCG
>JBAQHC010000787.1:0-3043 GCA_049288095.1 Alphaproteobacteria bacterium
GGCGCCACGGGATCGATGACGACGCGCGAAAGCCGCGCGGCATCCAGCATGCCTTCCTCGAGATCGAAATCCCAGCTGCGGTTCTGCTGGGCAAGCAATTTGCGTTGCAGGCGATTGGCGAGCCGGCCGACAACGCCCTGCAAATTCTGCAGTTGTTGATCGAGGTAGCGTCTCAGGCGCGCCAGCTCATCGGGATCGCACAGCTCTTCCGCCGGAATGATCTCATCGAACTCGCGCGTGAAGGCTTTGTAGCTCGGCTCGTTGCCCCGCGAATTGTCGTGCATGCGCGGGCGCCATGGCTTCTCGCCATCGCCCGTCTCGTCCGGCTCCGCGCTCATATCGAGATCTTGAGACTCGATCTCGACCGCTTCGCCTTCGCCGTCTTGATCGTCAGACTCGGTCAGCTCGACCTTGGCGTCCATGCGTCCCTGGGATTCGGACTCGCCGTCCTCGCCTTCGCCGCCGGGCTCGTTGACATCGCTCTCCATATCCTCGGAGTCTTGGTCCTCGTTCTCGCCCGCCATGTCCTCGGCGAGATTGAGATCGGCCAAGAGGTGGCGCGTGAGGCGCGCGAACTTCGCCTGATCGCGCAGCGAGCCCGTAAGCTCGGCAATTGTTTCCTCGGCCTTGGCGCCGATGAATGGCCGCCACAGATCAACCATCTTGCGCGCCGAAGGCGGCGGCGCTTGGCCGGTGAGTTTTTCGCGCACCAAGAGGCCGAGCACTTCGGAGATCGGCGCATCGGTTCTGTCGGCGATGCGTGCATAACCGCGGCGCACGGCGCGGTCTTCGAGCGTTGCGGCCAAGTTCTTGGCGACGCCCGCCATCGCATTCGCGCCAATCGCTTCAACGCGCGCTTGCTCCACCGCCTCGAAGGCCGAGCGCGCGATCGCGCCCGCCGGCATGTGCGAGGCGTGCACGCCCTCATCGTGAAACGCGATCTTGAGCGCCATAGAATCCGCATGGCCGCGCACGAGCGCGACTTCGCTCGCCGGCATATCGCGGCCTGGCACCGGCAGTTTGGCGACATTGCCCTTAAGCCCCGGCGCCTCGGTGCCAAAGCTCGCGGTCAATTCAGGGTCGGCTGCAAGCGAGCGCATCGTCAGCTCGACCGCATGCTTGAATGGCCCTGTCGGATCCTCGTCGTTGCTAGCCATTACTCGCTGCTCTGTTTTTCCAACCTCCCCCTTGCGGGGAGGTCGCCTCGCCGAAGCACAAAGTGCGGAGGCGGGCGGGTGGGGGTGTCGGAGCCGAACATGAGTCTTTGATTCAACCCCTCTCCCTGACCCTCTCCCTCAAGGGGAGAGGGGACTCGCGCGTGCTCAAGTCACTAAGACCTTGGAGGCTGTCGCCGGCAAATCCTCGCCGAAGCAGCGCTGATAGAATTCGGCGACCGCTGGCCGCTCAAGCTCGTCGCACTTGTTGAGGAACGTCACGCGGAACGCAAAGCCGATGTCCTGGAAGATCGACGCGTTCTCCGCCCAAGTGATCACCGTGCGCGGGCTCATCACCGTCGAGATGTCGCCGTTGATGAAGGCTTGGCGCGTGAGATCGGCGACACGCACCATGTTCGACAAGATCTTCTTGCCGCGTTCGGTGTCGTAGCCCTTGTTCTTGGCGAGCACGATGTCGGTCTCTTCATCGTGCGGCAGATAATTGAGCGTCGTCACGATCGACCAGCGGTCCATCTGACCTTGGTTGATCTGCTGCGTGCCGTGATAAAGGCCTGTCGTGTCACCTAAGCCAATCGTGTTCGTAGTCGAGAACAAGCGAAACGCCGGATGCGGACGGATAACGCGGTTCTGGTCCAAGAGCGTCAGTTTGCCGGAAACCTCCAGCACACGCTGTATCACGAACATCACGTCCGGGCGGCCCGCATCATATTCGTCGAACACAAGCGCGGTCGGGTTCTGGAGCGCCCAGGGCAAAATGCCCTCGCGAAATTCGGTGACCTGCTTGCCTTCTTTGAGGACAATCGCGTCCTTGCCGACAAGGTCGATACGGCTGATATGGCTGTCGAGATTGATGCGCACGGTCGGCCAGTTAAGGCGCGCGGCCACCTGCTCGATATGGGTCGATTTTCCGGTGCCGTGATAGCCTTGGATCATAACGCGGCGGTTGTAGGCAAAGCCGGCCAGGATCGCGAGCGTCGTCTCGCGGTTGAACCGGTAGTCCGGATCAAGGTCGGGCACATAGTCGTTCGGCTTGGAAAACGCCGGCACATCCATATCGACATCGAGGCCGAACGCATCGCGTGCCCGGACCACCTTGTCGGGCACGTGCTCCGGCGTATCCTCGATTTTCGGGGCTTTCATTCTTCTCGTTCCTCAAACTCAGTCTTAAGAGAGCGGGCCACAAAAAAGCCTCCCGCAAGGGGGCTTGGCCCTCGCGAGGGCTGGCCTCGTCATTCGGCACTCTCGCCGAAAGCTTTCAGCAATGCAAACTAGTGCGATTCCGCTCTAGCAGAAGCCCGAGGCGCGCAAAATTTGGTAGGCCTCAATGACCTCGCGCAGGCGCGCTTCCATGCCCTTGTCGCCGCCGTGCACATCGGGGTGGAAGCGCTTCACAAGCGCCTTGAATTGGTTACGGATCGCTTCCTTACCCGCGCTCTGATCCATATCGAACACCTCGAAGGCGCGGGTCTGCCGTTTGGTTAGCTGGCGCTTGGTCGGCTCGGAGGCCGGGCGCTTGCCGCGGCCGCCGAACAGCCCGAACGGATCGGAGAAGCCGCCAAGGCCCGCCGCGTCCTTGCGGTTGAGCCCAAGGCCGGAATTCGAGCCGATCGTGCCGAAACGCCAGGTCGGCCGGTGGCCGGTAGTGGCGCCGGCCTGGAAGGCGCGCACCTCGTCATCGTTAAGGCCCTCGAAGAAATTCCAGGAGTTGTTGAACTGGCGGACATGGGAAAGGCAGAACCAGCGATGCTCATCAAGGCGCTCGCGGCTTTTTGGCGCTTTGAATTTGCCCTCGAGCCGGCAACCATGCCACTCGCACGCGCGCGTGCCTGCCGCCGCCACCTTCTCCTCGGGAACGGGCGGGCGGATGC
>JBAQHC010000788.1:0-21820 GCA_049288095.1 Alphaproteobacteria bacterium
CCATCCCTCCCCTAACCCCTCCCAGAGGGAGGGGGACTTTCTAGTGTCGGCGACTTCGCTAGTGTCCTGATCTCATTCGTCTCGAAACAGCCAAATCCGCCGGATGGAAATCCGGCGAATCGGGTCAATATTCCTCTCAAGAGGTGCGTCCTATTTGCGTCACACGCCCCTTGAACCGGCCCCGCGTATGGGGCACATACCGTCTGGCTTCGACCCGGATGCGAGGCGAATGCGGCAAGCGGCTCCCTTCGATGACGACAAGCTGCACGAGGAGTGCGGTGTATTCGGCATATTCGACTGCGCCGAAGCCGCGGCCTTAACCGTTCTTGGCCTTCACGCCCTTCAGCATCGCGGCCAGGAAGGCGCCGGCATCGTCAGCTTCGATGAAACCACCGGCTTTCACTCCGAGCGCCGCAAGGGCCTGGTCGGCGACAGCTTCAGCCGCGAGGACGTGGTCGCGCGGCTGATCGGCCGCTCGGCCATCGGCCATGTGCGCTATTCGACGACGGGCGATTCCTCGCCGCGCAATGTGCAGCCCCTCTTCGCCCGGCTGGCGACCGGCGGCCTTGCCCTTGCGCATAACGGCAATCTCACCAATTGCGAGACCTTGCGCGAAGAGCTCGTTCAGCAAGGCGCGATCTTTCAGTCGACCTCCGACACCGAAGTTATCCTCCATCTCACTTCGACCGCGCGCCAGCCGACCTTGATCGACCGCCTCTCCGAGGCGCTGCGCCAGGTCGAGGGCGCTTACTCGCTGGTCTGCCTCGCGCCCGACATGCTGGTCGGTGTGCGCGACCCACTCGGCGTGCGCCCGCTCGTTCTCGGCAAGCTCGACGGCTCTTACGTGCTGACATCGGAGACGAGCGCGCTCGACATTATCGGCGCCGAGTTCGTGCGCGATGTCGCCCCAGGCGAGATCGTCACGATCTCCAAGGACGGGATCGAGAGCCATATGCCGTTTCCGCCGATGCGACGGCGGTTTTGCATTTTCGAGCTTGTCTATTTCGCCGGCGCATCAAGCACGATGGACGGCGTCTCGGTTTACGATGTGCGCAAGAGAACGGGCGCCGAGCTGGCGCGCGAAGCGCCCGTCGATGCCGATGTCGTCGTGCCTGTGCCGGATTCCTCCGTGCCCGCGGCCATCGGCTATGCCGAAGAGGCCGGCCTGCCTTTCGAGTTCGGCATCATCAAAAACAATTATGTCGGCCGCACTTTCATCGAGCCGCAAGACAACATTCGCCATTTGGGCGTGAAGCTCAAGCACAACGCCAACCGCTCGGTCGTGCGCGGCAAACGGGTGATCCTCATCGATGACTCGATTGTGCGCGGGACGACCTCGATGAAGATCGTGCAGATGATGCGCGAGGCCGGTGCGCGCGAGGTGCATATGCGCATCGCGAGCCCGCCGACCATGCATTCCTGCTTCTATGGCGTCGATACGCCCGAGCGCTCCAAGCTGCTCGCCGCGCAAATGGATGTCGAAACCATGGCGAAGCACATCGGTGCCGACAGCCTCGCCTTCGTTTCGATCGACGGGCTTTATCGCGCCGTCGGCGAGCCGGGCCGCAACAAAGCCGCGCCGAAATTCTGCGATGCCTGCTTCACCGGCGACTACCCGACCACCCTGACCGACAAAGCCGCCGGCCCCCGCGCCATTCAGCTCTCGCTCCTGACGGAAGAGGCTTGAGTGATTGCGTCCTCTCCCGCGGGAGAGGACAGCGAACCCTTTCAACCCGGTTATCGAGGTGAGGGGGTCTTCACAAACAGCGGCGCTCGTGGAAAACCCCTCACCCAACCCTCTCCCCGCGGGAGAGGGCTTAAGAGGGCGCCATGATGACATCACTTTCAAATCGCATCGCAGTCGTCACCGGCGCATCGCGGGGCTTGGGCCGCGCCGCTGCGCTCGCGCTCGCCAAGGAAGGCGCGCACGTCATCGCGCTCGCGCGCACGGTCGGCGGGCTCGAAGAGCTCGACGACGAAATCAAAGCCGCCGCCGGCTCGGCGACGCTTGTCCCCGCCGACCTCCGCGATTTCGATGCACATGATCGGCTCGGCAAAGCGATCTTCGACCGCTGGGGCAAGCTCGACATTCTGGTGCTTAACGGCGCGATCTTGGGGCCGGTGATGCCGCTCACGCATATCAGCCCGGCGCAGTGGAGCGAAGCGCTCGACGTCAACGTCACCGCGAATTGGCGCTTGCTCCGCTCGCTCGATCTCTTGCTCAAGCGCTCGGATGCGGCACGCGTGATCGGCGTGACATCGGGCGTGGTGAAGCGCCCTCGCGCCTATGTCGGCGCTTATAGTATCACCAAGGCGGCGTTCGAAATGATGATGCGCATTTATGCGTTCGAATGCGAAAGCACGAATGTCCGCGTCAACTTGCTCGACCCAGGTGTTGCACGCACCAAAATGCGCGCAAGCTTCGCGCCCGGCGAGGATCCGATGACGATACCGGCGCCGGAAGAGATCGCGCCGCTGTTCGTCGAGCTTGCGCGGCCTTCGCTCAACTCGAATGGGGACCTTTTCCACTTTCCAACCTGGAAAGCCAAAAGGACTCGCTAATATCCGAAATAGTCCTGCATCTCTCTCGCCTTTGGCTAATATGAGACTGCGAGCCGTTCTCGTGTGAGACTGCAAGTGCACGTCAAATATTGGGGAGGTCGATAACATGTCAGCTTGGGACGAAAGCAATTGGGCTGGATATCAGGCGAACATCCTGAATGTCTTTTCATCAGGCAGCGGCGCCTGGATCGAATTTCGCTACACACTCGGCTATGTCGGCTGGCGGCCATTGAGGGCAGATACTCCGCTCGGCCTGTCACAGGTTCTGCAAGTGGCGGTCGCTGCGAAATCCAGTAACGTACCGGTATGGTTGCGCGTTACCAATCCAGGCGAGATCACCGCCATTCAAACCATTTGATGATTGGAAGAAGTGAGTGACATGACAACCGACAGGACATATGTCGAGCATCCGATCTTTGGAGCGACGCAGGCCGTCCCCGAAGCCCATACACATTTTGGCCGCTTCACGGGCGACTCGCTGCTCCAGCAAGGCGTCTCCACCAAAGCCATTGAAGCGAGCAGGGAGCGCCCGTTCATTCGCGCGCAGGAGGCAGTGCAATATGCTGCGCAGCCGGCACGCGAAGCACCAGCTCTTGCGACCGGGCCGAATGTTGATCGCTTCAACTTCGCGCAATATCCGGAGCACCCGCTGTTGGACAGCGATACGGTCAGGCTATAGCCGGCCGATCCTTTATCGCGTCTCGTGATGGCCCTTCAAATACCAAAGCGCCTTTAGCTGGTCGCGATCGTCTTTGTCCTCCGCGCCGATTTTGGAGCCCGCGCCGAGATTGGGATAAGTTCGCGGCATAACGCTGTTGCCGAGGCCGATGCCGCCGGGGGTTGGCGGCTTGTCCAAATCGACGCCCTTGATTTCGGGCAGCGGCTCACCAGGCACCCAGCCATGCACACGCGCAATTGTCTCGACGAGCGGGAGAGCCTTCTCTAGAACGCTCTTGCTAAGCGCACTGGGCGTGCAATCAGGTAAATGCAGTTTGGTCCGCTCGGCGGGATCGAGCGATGCGCAAAGCTCTGGCCACAACGCGCCAAGCACAGAGAGTGGAGCGCGCGACGTGCCTGAGATAGGCGCGGACTCAACAGGGCGCTGCCGAGACGGTGTTGGCGTCATGACGTTCGCTTTGCCTGTCGCTTGCGGCTGCACCTGAATTGGTAATTCGAAAATCTCGACAGGCACCACAGCCGTAAGGCCGTTGTCGCGGCTAAAGCGCAGCGACGAAACTAGGATCACGTGACACAGCAGGCTAACGCCGAGCGCCGCGAGGAGTGCGAGACGAATCTTGCGCCCAACCGAATCCGTTGTCGCCTCGCGCAACGGCGCGACTGGCCATTCAAGATCGGATGCAGTTCCGGCCACTTAAGGCCTCCGTGCGTTCGTCCCTCGCGACGCAAACCGGACGCAATCGTCTCACGCGGCAACAAAGACCGGAACCGCCGCGCCCGCCGTTGAGCGCACACGGACGATCACCTTCCGGTGATAGGTGAGTTCAGGTTGCCATGGATCCTCGGGATAAACCCAAGAGTGACCGCCGATCCCTTTGGCTGAATCCTCGGGACAAGCCCGAGGATGATCTCGTTTCACGAAATCACTTATCAGCATACGGATTTTCTCCCGACCGGAGCTCCAGGCGGATCGGCGTGCCGGGAAACTCGAAGCGCTCTCTGATCCCGCTCGTGAGATAGCGCAAATAATCATTCGGCAATTCACCGGCGCGCTGGCAAAAGATCACGAAGGTCGGCGGCCTGCCTTTCACTTGCGTCATGTATTTGATCTTGATGCGCCGGCCTTTGGCCGCCGGCGGCGGATGGCGCTCGATCGCGGTTTGCAGCCATTTGTTAAGCTGCGATGTTGGGATGCGCTTCTGCCAAACGGTGTAAGCGCGCATCACAGCTTTCATCAGGCGCTTGAGGCCTTCGCCGGTCATTCCCGAAAGCGTCACCAGCTCGACGCCCGCGAGCTGCGGCAGCATGCGCTCGGCACGAGATTTAAACGCCTCAAGCGCCGCTTTGCGGTCATCGACCAAATCCCATTTGTTGACGGCAAGCACGATCGCGCGGCCTTCGCGCTCGACAAGATCGGCGATTTGCAGATCCTGCTTTTCGAACGCGTCTTGCGCATCCATCAGCAGCACGACGACATCGGCGAATTTGATCGCCTTCAGCGTGTCGCCGACCGAGAGCTTTTCGAGCTTGTCTTGCACACGCGCGCGCCGCCGCATACCCGCTGTATCGTAGAGATTGATTTTGCGGCCCTCGATTTCGAACGGCACCGAAATTGAATCGCGCGTAATGCCGGCTTCAGGCCCGGTGATCAAACGCTCCTCGCCGAGCGCGGTGTTGATCAACGTCGATTTGCCGACATTCGGCCGGCCGACGATTGCGAGATTGAGGGCTCGCCCTTCGCGGGCGCTTTCGTCATCCGGCTCCGGCGCCTCGTCACCTTGCGGCAAGGTCGCGGCAACGTCTTCCAGGGCATCGATGAGATCGCGAATCCCAAGCCCGTGCTCGGCGGAAAGCGCAATCGGCTCGCCGAAGCCGAGCGAGAACGCATCGATTAGGCCCGGCTCGGCGGCTTTGCCTTCGCACTTGTTGGCGGCGAGCACCACTGGCTTGCCCGCCTTGCGCAGGATCGAAGCGAAGGTTCGGTCATAAGGCGTAACGCCCGCGCGCGCATCGATCAGGAAGATGGAAACATCGGCGTCAGCGATCGCCGCTTCGGTTTGCGCGCGCATGCGCGATTCAAGAGCGCCCTCCTCCGCTTCCTCGAAACCCGCGGTGTCGATGAGATCGACATCGAGGCCGGGCAGACGCCCAGGCGCCTCGCGCCGGTCGCGCGTCAAGCCCGGCGTGTCATCGACAAGCGCCAGGCGCTTGCCGGCCAGCCGATTGAATAAAGTGGACTTGCCGACATTGGGCCGGCCGACGATCGCAACCTTGAGGCGCATTCATGCACGATATCAGAAGACCGGCATCCAATCCGGAATATGAAAGAGGCCGCGATGGCTTTTCGAAATTTCTCCCGGCAAAGGCTTCGCCTTGTTATGGATGCGCGGCTGCGAAGGGTTTGCTCGTCCAGCCTGCGCCGGATCGCCGAGCGCGATCAAGTGCCCGTCATTGGCATAAACATAGACGATGTTGTTGGCGATGATCGGCGCGGTATAGATCTTGTCGGGCAGCTTAATGCCTTTAATCAGCTTGCCGTCGACCGGGTTGACGAGCATTGCGAGCTTGTCGGACGAGGCGACGATCAACACGCCGCCGACCATGATCGGGCCTGACCACACGATCGGGCGCTTGCGCGTCTTCGGGTCCTTATAGGCTTTGAGCTGCGTGATCCATTTGATGCTGCCGTCGCGGCGATAGAGGCAGACGATCTGCCCCTCGCTGGTTATCTGATAGATGAAATCGCCCGCAACCCAGGGCGTTTCAATCGAAGCGATCTCGTTCGACCAGATGCGCTGGCCCGATCTGAGGTCGATCGCCACCATGCGCCCCGAATGGCTGACGGCAAATACCTGGCCATGATCGATCACCGGGCTGCCGGCAATGTCGTTCATGGTCGAGATCGAGCTGAAGCGCCCGGTACGCGTTAGGCTGTCTTGCCAGGTCACCTGGCCGTTGTCGGCGAGAAAGGCGATGAGCTCACCCGAGCTGAACGGTGCAACCATCGCATCGCCCGCAACCGCGGGACTCGTCTCCGACAAGATATGCGCGCCTTCGCTGATTGCTCGATAGTTCCACAGCACGTGGCCGTCAGTTTCGTCGAGCACCATCAATTGATTGTTGAATGACGTGACGTAAATGCGCCCGCCACTCACAGTCGGCGCGGTGCGGAAAGCCTCGTTGAGCTTCTGACGCCAGAGAATTGATCCATCGTCCGGCTTGAGCGCGAACACATCGCCGAACCCGGTCGCGACGAATACCTTGTTGTTTTCATAGGCGAGCCCGCCGCCGAAGCCGACCTGGGGCTTTTCTACGGACACGGCAAGATCAGTGCGCCACATGCCCTTGCCGCTGCGTGCGTCGAACGCCGACACCTTCACGTCGGTATCCATCGCGAAGACTTTGCCCTCGGCAACGATCGGCGACATGACAACCCGCGAGCCGACTTCGCCGCCGCGGCCGACGCGCACGCTCCACAGCTTCTTAAGCCGCGCCGGCCCCTTGAGATTGTACATCGTGTGGCTCGAGTAGCCGCCGGTTTGCGGCCAATCCTCGTTGAGATAGGGCTGCGGCACATCGACGGTGACCGATGCCATGTTGTCGCTCACTTCGAGCGGCTTATCGAAGGTCAAGACCGAGATGCGCTTGCCGGCGACGGTGATCTTCGGCTTTTCCTTACTGCTGAACATACTCAGCGCGCTGCAGCCCTCGAGCAAAAGAGCCGAGAGAAGCGAGAGAATGACGAGTTTGAAAAATGCCCCACCGACGCCGAACTTCGCCTTGATGATCATCTGCTGGGGTGAACCTTTAGTGAGTTGCGGTAGGCTTGGCTTGAGACTGCGGCTTGGCGCCTTGATCCGTGGACGGAACTTCAGTCTCGGGGAGTTTGCCGGCGATGAGCCCGGCCATGTCCTGCGCACGCTCGCGCACGCCACGCGGCGCCGCGGGATCGGAGAGGATGGCGGCGAAATAATCGCGCGCTGATTTCAGATCGCCGGTCCGGTAGGCTGCGTAGCCCAAGAGCTCCTCGGCCGAGAAGCGAAATCCGCTTTCTGGAACAGCAAGCGATTCAACGCGCGCGCGCATGTCGGCAAGGCTGAGAGATTCTGCTTGCAGATAAGACGATTTGAGCAGAGCAACCGCGCGCATTTCCTTTGACGCGGCCGGATCCTTGGCAACTGCATCGAGCAGAGCAATCGCGTCGGTGTATTTCTTGGCCTGCACGGCACCCCCCGCGCGCTGAAGCATCGAAAGCAGGCGATAGCCCGGGGTAAGCTTCGGCTCAGCTTCCGCGAGCGCCTTCGCCGCGGCCTCGCTCAGGACCGGGGTGTCCCGCTCGACCGAGTGCACGATGTTCTCATAGGCGAGCGAGGCAGCGCGGTGAACGCGGTCTTGATAGGCGCGCCAGGCAACGATTGAAGCCGATGCAATAACAATGGCGGCACAGGCGCCAATGATGTAGACGCCAAACTGCTTCCAGAGCTTGCCGAACTCGTCGCGGCGCAGCTCTTCATCGACTTCCTGAAAGATATCGCTCAAAAGCGCCTCTTAACCCCCTGCCCCTCTAGCGGGACAGGCGGTTTATGCGGCATCGGCGCCCGAAAGAGCAAGCCTAATGAGGGCTTAGTCGTCGTCGTTGGTCCGCGCCGGATAGGTCTCCTCGGGCGCCGGAAAGCGTCGCTTCCTCACATCCTCGGAATAAGCCTTGGCGGCCTTGCCGATAACCTCACGCAAATTTGCGTATCGGCGCACGAATCGCGCCGGGCTTTCGAACATCCCAAGCATGTCGTCGACAACCAGAATCTGCCCATCGCAGCTGGGCGAGGCGCCGATGCCGATCGTCGGGATTGGCACCGACTTGGTGATTTCGGCCGCCAGCTCTTCGACCGTCTTCTCGATCACGATCCCGAAGGCCCCCGCCGCCGCGACGGCTTTTGCATCTGCAACGAGAGCGGGCCATTCGGCGCGATCGCGCCCTGCTAGCTTATAGCCGCCCAACACACGGGCCGATTGGGGTAAGAGGCCCACATGCCCCATGACCGGCACCGCCCGCGAAGTGAGGAACGCGATCGTCTCGGCCATGACGGTCCCGCCCTCGAATTTCACGGCATCGGCGCCTGTCTCCTTGAGGACGCGTACAGCCGAAGCGAGCGCCTGCTCCTTGGAGCTTTCATAGCTGCCGAACGGGAGATCGACGACCACGAGGGCCTTGGGCTTTGCCCGCATCACGGCTTGGGCGTGCAGGATCATCGTGTCGAGCGAGACCGGCAATGTCGAGCCGTGGCCGTAGATCACGTTCGCGAGAGAGTCGCCGACCATCAAGAGATCGGCATATGGATCAAGGATCTCAGCCATCACCGTCGTATAGGCAGTGAGGCAGACGATCGGCTCGCCGCCTTTGCGCGCGCGAATCTTAGGCGCCGATTGGCGCGTCAACTGGGAAGATTGGGCTTGAGACATAGGGCCCGCCGCTCGATCAAGCACAAAGAGCAAAGCTCATTGTGCAGTGCGGGAATCTAGCCAAAGCAGGTGGGATTGGCAAACAAGGCAAGGCGGCCCGCCTGGAGCGAGACCGTTTGTGGCTAGATCAAGTGACGTTGCGCGCAGCGCTTGGTGAAAAGGTCTTGCCGCTCCTCCGGGGTCGCGCCCTCTGGCGGGGCTTCCTCGGGCGTGACCGGAATGGCGCCGGCATTCACGTCGTTACGCGGTTGGCGCGGCCTGAACACATTAAGCTGGCGGCGCCGCTGAACATAAGATTGCATAACCGTTTTACTCCACTACGCTTCGAACGAGAGGCTCAATTCGTGCCCGCTCTGACTATTGGTAAACGTCCGCACTTGGGCGGGATCATGTCACTTCAGCGATGAAACCGTGGTTGCTGGAGCAATTAGAATTGAAACGATGTGACAAATTGCGCGAGCCGATAGCCGTGGCAACGCATGTGGGAATTCCCGCCGCTAATTCAAGCAACGGCGTTAACGAATCGTAACCACGACCTCCTAACAAAGGCTTAAGGGCCGCCCGCGGCGGGCGCCGCGCTAACGCATTAGGCAATAGCAGGGTGCGCGATTTTTCCCGCGAGGTGATGCGCCGAGAACATGACGTGCGCGTGAACGGGATGTTATTTTGCTAGAGGGGGTTCTTATCTCGACGGCGGGGAAGTCGCACGAATGATGCGGCGCGGAATTAATTGTGCGCTCTCGTTACTGATCGGCGCGTGGTTGATCAGTGCGCCCGCGCGCGCCGAGGACTATCCAATCATCGGCGATTGGATGATCGATAAAGCGATTGTCGCGCCTTGGGTCGGCCCGAACGCGGATATCGGTCGGCTCGCTTCGCTCAGCCGCATGCATCTCAACATGATCGTGAGCTTCTTCCCCGATCGCGTCGTTGCGAAGGATCCGAAGCTTGCCTGCACTGACGTCGACTATGAGCGCACTTTGTTTCCGCCCGAATTGATCTTTCAGGCCAGCCTGCCCGATCCCGACCAAGTCGAGATTGCTGCCGGGCTCGGCTTTCCATCTGGCAATATTCCGGGCTTCGATGTCGATTGCGGATCGAGCGTGCAATCCTATCACTTCGCCAACCGCAACACGCTGCTCTTCACGCTCCAAGACATTATCTACACGATGGACCGCCAAGGCAAAGCGAAGCCATAATGCGCGAACCTTCGATGCGTCGAACGACTGCGCCGCTTGCATCGATGATTGTGTTCGCAGCTTGCGAAATCGTGCCGCCGTAATGGCGCTCGATCGGATGAACGGCGGTTAACATCGCCGTGAGAATGAGCGCTCCCGGTACAAGCTGAAGAACGAATAGTGCAAGTCGTGCAACGGCGCGCTGCGCAAATCCGCCGTTTGAGATCGCACCATCGAGCCAGCCCCTAATCCGCAGCCACGCGAGAAGGCTCAAGAACAATTTCGTCGCGCAGCGAAGGAGCTGGATGAATGCCGGCAATACCGGCAATGCGAGAAGCGCCAGCAGCCACCAGTTGCTGCCATCGAGGGGCGCGCGCCGCATGTCGAAAATAAGTGCCCAAACGTCAAAAAGCTCGCCGCCTCCAGAAAGCAGATGTAGCCGATTGAACAGCGCGCCGCCGGCGGCAAGCGCAAGCGCCAATACAGCGCTTAGTGCGATGCCGATGATCAGCTCGACAATGACAGCAAAGGGCCCGATCCAAATTTGCTTGCTGCTGTCGACGAGGGCCGCGACACGCCGGGTGAACCATAGGGAGAGCGCCACGAAGGGCGCCGCCACAGCCGGAAACACCACAAACAGGATGAGAAGAGAGCCGTAACTGCCAACCGCCGGCTTCGGCATCGAATGACTGGGGTCGAGCATGCCGTTTGATGCAAGGCTCGCAAGCGCGAAGGCGGGAAGCGGCGTCAGAACCACATAAAGCGGAATGCGCGTGCGGCTTCCACTCGCCGCGATCAAGCTCAGCGCGATGCCGCCGACAACGCTCAAGGCGAGAAGTGGAATTGCCGGTCCGCCGCCGGCATAGACATAACCGAACAAGAGAGAGAAGGCCGTGGCGCCGGCAATCGCCATTGGGATCTCACCCACGAGCTTGTCGGCAAAGCCGACCAGGCCGCCGATAGCGAGCGCAGCGGCAATGGCGGCGACCGGGCCGAACAAATGCGCGAACACAAAGCCGGCGGCGGCCGCCGCCGCATAAGCCAGCGCATCGGCGGAGGAAAAGAGGAAGCGAAAGAGAAGGAAAATGACTGCTGGTGCTGCGAACGAGGCCATGAGCGCATGGCGTTCGCCGATGTCCACTGGCGCTGATAGCAAAACCAGCGGGCCCCACTGCGCAATTCCGCCTTGGATGGACCAGGCGAGCAGCGCTGCGGCCAGCGGCAACAAGATCGCAAGGCCGAGCGCGATGAAATAGCCCCGGGTCCCGGCAAGCCGCGCGTCGCAAAGCCATAAGCCGCAAAAGGCGCGCAGGAGCAAAAGCCCGGCAAGCCCGGCCGATGGTACCCAAACCTGCGCCGGCGCGATCAGCGCGTCCATCGTCGCCCCCAAAGTCCCCGCGCGAAGCGTAACCGATCTTCGCGACAGCCGTACATGGGCCGCGTTCGTGCTGCAAACGCGAAGCGGGCTCAATAATTGACGTCTTCGGTGATCGCGCCGTCGACGCGCAGATTCGCTCCGGTGGTGAAGCTCGAGCGCGGGCTCGCGAGAAACACCGTGGCCGCGGCGATCTCCTGCGGGGTGCCCATGCGACCCAACGGATTGTGCTCGAGCGACCGCTTGAAAACTTCAGGGCGCTCGCGCTCCATCTGACCCCAAAAGCCATTCGCGAGATAGATCGTGCCCGGCGAGACGACGTTTGCGCGGATTTGCTTTCGGGCAAGCGCCCGAGCATAGCCTTTTACAAGGTGGATGAGCGCGCCCTTGACGGCGCCGTAAGCTTCGGGTCGGTTGGCGATTACGGCGGAGGCCGAGCTGATCGCAATGATCGCCGCATCGCCGCGCGTTGAGGCCGCCTCCTCCAGGTGCGGAAGCGCGGCGTCGACAAGATTCATAAGGCCGAGAAGATCGATGTCGAGCAGCGCAAGCCACTCCTCGCGCGTGCTGCCGAGACTCATCGCGCTCGCATTCGAGATCACAATGTCGAGCCCGCCGAAGGTTTCCGCGACGCGGGACACGAAAGCTTTGAGCGCCGCGCCTTGGGCGATGTCGACGACTTCGCCGATTGCTTTGCCGCCGCGCGCTGTCAGAGCCGCTACCGTTTCTTTCACTTGCGCCGCATTACGCGCGCAGATCGCGACAGAGGCCCCTTCCTCGGCAAGAAGCTCCGCGGTCGCCCGCCCGATGCCGCGCGTTGCGCCGAGAATAATGGCGCGCTTGCCCTCAAGTTGAAGATCCATCCCCGCCTCCCTGAATTGGATGCGGGGTAACGCTAGAGCTTCAATCAGACGATGGCCAGCTCAGCTATGGCGAAGCAGCGTAGCGGCTCTTACGCCTCTCGTGAGTCTTACGGCCGAAATTCTTGACCGGGCCGTAATAGGGCTCGCACGCAACGCCGTCATTGTCGACATCGAGCCAAGGCGCGTAGCCCGGCTCGCCTTTGTAGATCGGTGCGACTCCGGCAGCCCGCGCATCATTGCAGGTTTGATAAATGACGCTTGTGCTCGCTTTCGCCGTGCTTGCCGTAATGCCCGAAGGAGCCGAAGCCTCTTCGCGCAATGCATCGCTCGGTGCGGAAAATTGAAGTGCCGCGTAATAGCCTGCGACCATCGCAAGGCCGAGATAACCGGCCATGCGCACTCTCACCCAGCGTGTTCTAACCCAGCGTCCCATGCCTGCCATTAGATCGCCACAAGTCCTAATCAGGGCTTAGCGTTCACCTTGTTCGCGCGGGTGAAAAATGGTGAATCCGCTGTTATGGACGGCGCGGAGCGCATTTGCGATGCAGGCAAAATGACCGAAAAATCACTCAAGATCGATGTCGAGGACAGCGAGGTTTCCGCGCTCTGGTTGGCGCCGCCGAAGCCTCGCGCTGCGTTGGTGCTCGCGCATGGCGCCGGAACCAACATGACATCCAGTACCCTCACGGCTTTGGCCAACGGACTCGCCACGCGATCGATCGCAAGCCTGCGCTATAACTTCCTCTATTCGGAGCGCGGATCGAGCCGCCCGGATTCGCCGCCCCGCGCGCATGCAGCGGTGCGGGCTGCTGTTGCAGAGGCGGCGAAGCTTGCACCCAAGCTACCGCTGTTTGCAGGCGGGCGATCCTTCGGCGGGCGCATGACATCGCAAGCTCAAGCGCTTGAACCCTTGGCTCACGTTCGCGGCCTGATCTTCTTCGCGTTCCCGCTTCACACTGCGGGCAAGCCATCGGATGAACGCGCCAAACATTTGTTCGACGTGAAAGTGCCGATGTTGTTTCTGCAAGGCACCAAGGATGCGCTCGCCGAGCCGGAACTCTTGAAGCCGCTAATCAAGAAGCTGGGCGCGCGCGCAACATTGAAGATACTGGAAGCCGCCGATCATTCGTTTCATGTTGCGGCGAAGAGCGGGCGCAAGGATGCCGATGTGCTTGCCGAGATTCTGAATACAACCGCCGATTGGATAGCCGCGCATTGATTTTGTCATCCGCGAGCAAGTAATCCCCTCTCCCCTTGAGGGAGAGGGCAGGGTGAGGGGTTGAATCAGAGACTCTTATTCGACTTCAACTCAGCACCCCCACCCGAAACGCTTCGCGTTTCGACCTCCCCTCAAGGGGGAGGTATGTTCGGTAGGGTCTTATCTTCCAAGCGCCTTCTCATATTCCACGGGCTTGAAGCCGACGAGCAGTTTGCCGTCGACATCGAGCACGGGCCGCTTGATCATCGATGGTTGCACAAGCATCAAACCGATTGCTTTCTTCTCGGTGATGCCCTCCTTGTCGCCCCCCGGCAATTTCTTGAACGTCGTGCCTGCGCGATTGAGCAATATTTCCCAGCCGGCCTTGCCCGCCCACGCTTCCAAATGCGCGCGGTCGATGCCGTCAGCCTTATAATCGTGAAACGCGTAAGCAATCTTGTGCGCCTCAAGCCAGCTGCGCGCCTTCTTCATTGTGTCGCAATTCTTAATCCCATAGATCGTCACGCTCTTTGCCTTCGCCATTTCTGCCTCTTTGATCCGCTCGCTGACTATAGCGATTTGGCGGGCCGCGCTATAGCATCGGCGGGTTATTGCATTGAGGCGCCCATGCGCAAGCTCATCGTTTTCAACAATCAATCGCTCGACGGCTACTTCACCGACGCTGCCGGCGATATGAGCTGGGCGCACAAGAGTGATCCGGAATGGATCGAGTTCAGCTCGAACAACGCGAGTGGCGGCGGCATGCTGCTGTTCGGCCGCAAGACCTACGACATGATGGCGAGCTATTGGCCGACCGAAGCGGCGATGAAAGCAATGCCCATTGTCGCGGCAGGCATGAACCGCATGCCGAAAATCGTATTCTCGCGCACGATGACGGCACCGGCTTGGAAAAACACACAGCTCATCAAAAGCGATATTGCCGGCGCCGTGCGCAAACTGAAAGAAGAGCCCGGGCCCGGCATGGCGATCATGGGCTCAGGCACGATTGTCACGCAGCTCACCGATGCCGGCCTCATCGACGAATATCAAATTGCTACGCACCCAATCGCGCTTGGCGCAGGCCGCACGCTGTTTGAAGGCATCAAGACGCGTCTCAATCTGAAAACCATCGACAGCCGGCTCTTCAAGAACGGCAATGTCTTCACGCGCTATGCACGGATATGAACGCGGGCCCAACCCTTCTAGACTCGCGCCTAATGGGCAACTAGTCTCCGCGCCAATAAAAACTCGGGAGGGAACCATGTCTCGTCGCACCTTCGGCATTGCCTTGCTATGCGGGTCCATGCTCGCAACAACGCATAGCTTTGCAGCAGGCAGTTGCATGCGCGATGCCCTGCAGGCCGCCACCGACAGCTACATCACCGCGCAAACCAAAGGCGATCCATCTGTCATGAAGCTCGCTTCGCCGGTCAAATATATGGAACAATTGAAAGATGCCGACATCAAAACCGGCATTTTGTCGAGCGCGCAAAAGATCGATTTCAGCCGCAGCTTTCTCGACGCCGATCAATGCGAAACTTTCACCGAAGTCATCATCACCGATCCCAAACATCCTTACGTGCTCGGCACGCGCCTCAAGCTCGACGGCGGCAAAGTCTCCGAGATCAACTCCCTCGTGACCGATGAGGGCGATTGGCTGTTCAACGCGGCAAACGATTTCAAATGGTCGCCACAAGAAGATTGGGGCGTCATCCCGAAAGATAAGCAAGGCACGCGCGAGTCTCTGATGGCGGCGGCGAACGCCTATTTCGACTACTTCAGCGATAAGAACGTGAAAGTGCCATGGGGCACGCCATGCAATCGCCTCGAAGGCGGCCTGCGCACTGGCAAGGGCACGCCCGACGATACCTGTAATGTTGGCGTGCCGAACGGCATCAAGTTTCCCGATCGCCGCTATGTCGTCGATGTCGATCACGGCGCCGTCGACATTCTCGTGCGGTTCGGCGGCAGCGAAGTGGGCCTGCCCGACAGCCATCTCTTCCGCATCGAAAACGGCAAGATCCGCTTCGTGCACACGATCACAGTGTGCGATCAACCCAATTGCGGCTTCCCGCCGCCGAAGGGGCAGTTCCCCTCGCAGTCCGGCGCCAAGCCGGGCGGCGCGGCCGTGCAACCCGCGGACAAGCCCAAGCAACCCTGATCGCGCCGCGATCTCGGAGCGGCAGCGCTTTGCAGTGTTCCATGCCCGGGTGTAGACCCGGGCATGGTCGTTACGGATAATGCCGCCGCGGCGGGAGCTAAAGCGGCTTTGCGATCATGAGCGGCCCTGGCGATAGGAGGAACCGGTGATTGCCTCGATCTCACTTCCTCGGCTCATGCGCGTGGGCGCGGGAGCATCAAAAGAACTGGCATCGGTCCTTCAGCAATTGGGCCTTAAGAGCCCGATGATCGTGACCGACAAATTTCTCTCGTCGAGCGGCAAGGCCCAAGCGCTGGTCGAGCCGCTCAAGGCCGCCGGTATCACGGCGCGCGTCTTCGCGGACTCGATTCCCGATCCGACGATTGCTTCCGTCAATGCCGGCCTTGCCTTCCTGCGCGAGGGCAAACACGACTGCCTCGTTGGTTTCGGCGGCGGTAGCCCAATCGACAGCTCGAAAGCTATCGCCGTGCTCGCCAAGCATGGCGGCAAGATGCAGGATTACAAGGCGCCGCACGTACAGGACGTGCCGGGATTGCCGATCATCGCCGTGCCGACGACGGCGGGCACGGGATCGGAAGCCACGCGCTTCACCATCATCACCGACGAAGTGACTGACGAGAAAATGCTGTGTCCGGGCACGGCCTATTTGCCGATTGCCGCGCTTGTCGATTTCGAGCTAACGATGACGAAGCCCAAGCGATTGACCGCCGATACCGGCATCGATTCACTCACGCACGCCATCGAAGCCTATGTTTCCAGGCGCGCGAACCCGTTCGCCGACAATATGGCGCTTTCGGCAATGCGCGCAATCGCGCCGAATCTGCGCCGTGTCATCAAAGATCCGGGCGACCGCGAGGCGCGTGAATCACTCATGATCGGCGCAACGCTCGCCGGCATCGCGTTTTCCAACTCGTCCGTTGCGCTGGTGCATGGCATGAGCCGCCCGATCGGTGCGCATTTCCATGTGCCGCACGGACTCTCCAATGCCATGCTGCTGCCCGCGATCACGGCATTCTCCGCACCGGCCGCGCTCAAGCGTTACGCCGATAGCGCGCGCGCGATGGGTGTTGCCGAGGAGAATGAAGGCGATCAATCCGCCGTCGCGCGATTGCTCGAAGAGCTTGAGAGCCTCAACCACGATCTCGACGTGCCCGGCCCTAAGGCTTACGGCATCGACGAGAAGAAGTGGAACAGCCTGATCCCGACCATGGCAAAGCAAGCGATTGCCTCCGGCTCGCCCGGCAACAATCCGCGCGTGCCGACCTCGGATGAAATCGAACACCTTTATGTCCAAGTGTGGAAAGCGAGCGCATGAGCACCATTCGGAGAATTGAGCATTTCGTGAATGGCAAGGCGCTCGAAGGCGCATCAGGCCGCGCTGGCGATGTCTTCAATCCGGCGACCGGCGCGCTGCAGGCGCGCGTTTCCTTTGCAACGCGCGAGGAGGTTGATGCAGCAGTGAACGCCGCAGCCGCGGCCTTTCCCGCTTGGGCGACAACGCCGCCACTGGTGCGTGCGCGCGTGTTGTTCAAGCTTCGCGCGCTGATCGAAGACAATGCCGATGAGCTTGCGGCGCTCATCACCGCCGAGCACGGCAAGATTCTTTCCGATGCCAAAGGCGAGCTGACGCGCGGGCTTGAAGTCGTCGAATTCGCGTGCGGCATTCCGCAGCTCCTGAAGGGCGAATATAGCGAAGCCGTCGGACGCGGTGTTGATTCCGTTGCGCTCCGCCAGCCGCTCGGCGTCGTCGCCGGCATTTCGCCGTTCAATTTTCCGGCCATGGTGCCGATGTGGATGTTCCCGGTTGCGCTCGCGTGCGGCAACACATTCATCTGCAAGCCTTCGGAGAAGGATCCATCTCTTGCGGTGAGGCTCGCTGAGCTATTGAAGAAGGCCGGCTTGCCCGATGGCGTGTTCAATGTCGTGCATGGCGACAAGGTTGCGGTCGATGCGCTGCTCGACAACCCGAAGATCCGCGCAATCAGCTTTGTCGGTTCAACACCGATTGCGGAGTACGTGTACACGCGCGGCACGAGCGCGGGCAAACGCGTGCAGGCGCTTGGCGGCGCCAAGAACCACATGATCGTTATGCCCGATGCCGATATGGATCAGGCGATCGATGCGTTGATGGGCGCGGCTTATGGCTCGGCTGGCGAGCGCTGCATGGCGGTTTCGGTCGCGGTGCCTGTCGGCAAACAAACGGCAGATGCGCTTGTGAATGGTCTCAAGTCGCGTGTGCGTTCGCTCAAGGTTGGCCCCGGCACCGACCCAGAAGCAGAGATGGGCCCGCTCGTCACAGCTCAGCATTGCGACAAGGTCGCTTCCTATATCGATCTCGGCGTTTCGGAAGGCGCGGAGCTTGTGGTCGATGGCCGCGGCCTTAAGCTGCAAGGTTACGAAAAAGGTTTCTTCATCGGCGGCACGCTTTTCGATCACGTGAAGCCGGAGATGCGCATCTACAAGGAAGAGATTTTCGGCCCCGTGCTCGCGGTCGTGCGCGCTGCCAATTTCGATGAAGCCCTCGGCCTTGTGAACGCGCACGAGTTCGGCAACGGCACCGCGATCTTCACGCGCGATGGCGATGCGGCGCGCACGTTCCTCACCGACGTCAAAGCCGGCATGGTCGGCATCAACGTGCCGATTCCGGTGCCGATGGCGTTTCATTCTTTCGGCGGCTGGAAGCGCTCGCTGTTCGGCGATCATCACATGCACGGGCCGGAAGGCGTGCGCTTCTACACGCAGCTCAAAACCGCAACGGTGCGCTGGCCGACCGGCATCAGAGCCGGCGCCGAATTCGTCATGCCGACAATGCGCTGAGGGTCCGCAGCGCTATTTCATCGCAACAAGCGCCGCGCCTACAGCGAGCGCGAAAAGGCCAACCGCGCGTTTTGCGTCGATGACGTGTTGCGCTGCGCCGAACAAGCCGAATTGATCGATGAGCGATGACATCACAAGCTGCGCGACGACAACGCACATGATGAAATTGCCGACGCCGAAGCGCGGCGAGACAAAGGTCGCCGAGATTGCGTAAAATCCGATTGCAAGCCCGCCGAACCAGCTCCACAGCGGCGCCGAAGCGATTGCCGCGCCGCCCGGCGCGGCCGGCCGCGTGATGAGCAACATCAGCACAACGCCCGCAGTTGCAACGAGCACTGCCGCGAGCGAAGCGTAAGGCGGGTTGCCGATGAGACGGCCGAGCGTTCCGTTGGTCGCCGCCATCACGGGAATGAGCGCGCCGGCGAGCGCAGACCAGGCGACATAAATCAGTTCCTTGCTCATCGCGGCTTTTCCTCTCGATAAACTCGCTAAACCTCACACAGCCGAATCGATTTGCAATCGTTTATTCAATAAACTAATTTCCCGAAGCGTGGGAAGAAGGAAGCCCGAGAATGGCCAATTACACGATCAATCCGCTTCATCCGATTTTCGCCGCCGAGCTGATTGGCGCCGACCTCACCAAGCCGCCTGGCAAAGAATTGGTCGACACAGTCGAGAACGCGATGGCGAAATACGGCATCCTCGTCATTCGTGATGCGGAGATCACCGACGAGCAGCAGATCGCGTTCAGCCGCGCATTCGGCCCGCTCGAAATCCCGAGCCGCCCGCGCACGATGACGGTGCCGACCGTCAAGCCGCGCATCTCGCCGATGCTGTTCGCTGCCGGCAATCTCGATATGAACGGCAATATCCGGCCTTACGACCGCAGCGGCCAAAATTTGGCGAAGGGCGCCGAGCGCTTCCACACCGACTCATCGTTCCATTCGATGCCGACGAAATGGTCGCTGCTCCTCGGCCACGACACGCCGCCGCCAAGCGCGGGCGGCGACACATTGTTCGTTGATGCGCGCGCGGCTTATGACGATCTTTCGCCAGCGATGAAAGCGCGCATCGAGAACCTGATTGGCCTCCATGACTTCTGGCGCGGCCGCCAGCTTGCCGGGCTCAAAGGCGATGTCACGCCCGAGATGCGCAAGAGCATTCCCTACGGCACCATCGAGCATCCGCTCGTCCGCACCATGCCTTATGGCCGCAAGACGCTGTTCATCGGCGGGCATTGTTACGGCATCAAAGGCATGAGCGAAGCCGACGGCCTCAAGCTGATCGAGGAGCTTTACGCGCACGCGACGCAGGAGAAATACACCTACCGTCATCACTGGAAACAGTGGGATCTGACGATTTGGGACAACCGCTGCACGATGCATGCGGCAACGCCGCTCTTCAGCGACGAATATAAGCGCGACATGCGCCGCACAACGATCAACGAATACGGCCCCGAAACTTCTGCGATGGAAGCCATGGGCATCGCGGTCTAATCTCAACGCTTGCGGCGCGCGCTCAGATAGCCGTCTAAAGAAAACGGTCCGGCACCGCCGAAGCACAGCGCAAGCAAACCGGCCGCATAGAGCAAGTCGGTTTCATAACCCGGCTGGCCGAAATGCGCGCCCGTGGCATCGAACGACCTCAGCTTAATGGAGCTGAAACCGTTGGGCAGATGAACGGTGATGATCGCGACAACGAGAATGACGATCATCGGCACCGCAGCGAGCGGCACGAATGCGCCGAAAAGGATCATCAGTCCACCGACGATCTCGACGAGGATCGTCGCCCAGCCGAGCAAATCCGGAAACGGCATGCCGATCGCGTGCAAAATACCGATGAACGCATCGGCGCCCCGCATCAGCTTCGCGGTGCCGTGCTGGAAGAAGCCGAACCCGACAATCAGCCGGAGCGGCAGCGCGTACCAATCTTGAGGCACCGGAAGCGGGGAAATCGCAAGCCGGCCGAGACCCGAAACGACTCCCGATTGCTTCGGTTCGCTGACATGGCTCTTTGCTTTACTCATGATACTAAATTCGCTTTCTTGACATCGCAGTGTGAGATCGCACGACGCGGGAATTAGCGTGGGCCGCGGTGAACGGGAAATGAAATTCGCGTGCGAGCCGCGTCATCAATTCCATGCGTGAAATTGATGATGAGCGGCAGCGCGGGTGACGTCGTAGACGACGCGGTTGATGCCGCGCACTTCCAAAGATGGGCGTCGCCGCATCCACGTCACGCGGGTTTTACGGCTTGGAGGAGCATCAACGGATTGGGCTGCGGGCCTGCAACCCTGACCGGCGTGTTCAGATCGTGCGTTCCAGGCGCCTCAATCGCTCTCTACGCGGCTCTTATGCTGGCTAGGAATTTGTCGACCTCCTGGCGTAGCGTCACCGATTGAGCTGTCAAACTAGCGGAAGCACGCAACATATCTTCGGCCGATTGGTCGGTCTTGGCTGCTTCCTGCGTGACAAGAGATATGCTCTTTGAAACCGCGCCGGTTCCTGTTGCAGCCTCCTCGACATTGTGAGCGATATCTTGCGTTGCGGCCTCCTGCTGCACGATAGCTGACGCCATCGACTCTGCGATCTCATTGACGTTCCTGATCACTTTTCCAATGCCGCTAATCGCATCTACGGCCGTCTTGCTCGCGTTCTGAATCGCCGACACTTGGACGGCGATATCGTCGGTTGCCCGCGATGTCTGGTTCGCCAGCGTTTTGACCTCCGATGCAACGACGGCGAAACCCTTTCCCCTTTCGCCTGCCCTTGCCGCTTCAATGGTCGCATTGAGCGCGAGCAAATTGGTCTGACTCGCAATGTCGTTAATAAGTGAGACGACGTCGCCGATCTTTTGGCCCGTATCGGCCAGGATCCGTACAATTTGGTTCGTCTGGTCGGCATCGCCGACGGCCCGGTTCGCGATAAGAGACGATTGAGCAACCTGACGGCTAATGTCCTCGATCGAATTACTAAGCTGGCGAGAAGCGGCTGCGACGCTCTTAACGTTTGACGAGGCTTCGTCTGCCGCCTTGGCAACGGCGATCGCCTGCCGGTTCGTTTGATCCGCGGTGCGACGAAGTGCGACGGCGGCGCTCTGAACATGCTCCGCTGAAACCGCCAGGGCGGCCACGACACTGCGCACGCTGCCTTCAAATGCGCTCGCCATCCCGAGCAGGGTTTCGCGCCGATCGAGCTCTGCTTGTTTCTTCTGTTGCTCTTGCTCCGCGCGAAGCAGTTTCATCTTCTGAAGATTGTCTGCAAAGACATTTAGGCTGGAGACGATCGCGCCGAGTTCGTCTCTGCGGGCGAGCGCCGCGATGTTGACGCTCAGCTCCCCCGCAGCCAAGTTTTTGGTTGCCGATGCAATACTGCGGATGGAGAGAGCCGTAGCGCGGCTAATCATAAATGCAATCAGCAGCGTCGCACTCACAGCCGCAATCGTTGTATAGACGAAAGCCCGGCGTGTTGAGGCGGCCGCATTGGCAGCGATATCGGCGTTCGCTCTCGAAGATTTGCTTCCCTCCTC